>NZ_FUFN01000009.1:900000-1197061 GCF_900162615.1 Virgibacillus proomii
TTTGCTCGTTGGATATAGCTTTCATCTAAATCATCCACCGTCATCGTTACCAACGGTGATTTATCCCGATAATAAAACGTTCGAGTGCTGCCATCCTCCATTCTTTCTTTAAAATTCAGCGAGGTAGGGTAACCATCAACGAAAGCTAGTTGTGATATATCAATACCTTCCCCGCGAATAAAATTACGGATATAACAGCCAAACTCATCATTTCCAAGCCTGCTAATATAACCTGATTTGAGTCCTAATCGGGAGCAGCCAATAGCTACATTGAGTTCTGCACCGCCAACTTGCTTTTCAAATGTGTGAACAAACTTCAATGGTCCCGTAGATCCTGGATTAAATACGATCATTGCTTCGCCTATCGTTATAACATCCATCCCATTTTTTCCTCCAAAATTTCTGCTAATCTATAGTATGATTTGTGATTACGTCGACAATCCCATTTCTTGCAACTAAAAGTCTATCGGTCATGTGGAGAAATAACCCTGTTTCCACTACGCCAACTAATTGTTTCATTTGTTGATGTAATTGCTCCGGCTGTGCAATTGTTTGAAATAAGCAATCCAAAATATAATTACCATTATCAGAAATGAACGGATCACTTCCGCTTTTCCTTAATACCGGAGTACATCCATATGCCGCAATTCTTTCCGCTGTTTTTTCCCAGCCAAAGGGCACGACTTCAATCGGTAATGGAAAAGCTCCTAGCTTAGACACTCTCTTTGAAGCATCAACAATAATAATAAGCTGATCAGCTGCTGCTGCTACAATTTTTTCGCGTACGAGCGATCCACCGCCACCTTTAATTAGCTGTAACTGTGAATCCACTTCATCGGCCCCGTCAATGGCAAGATCAACCTTCGTCGTTTCGGAAAAGTCAGTCAACGGAATCCCTTTTTCTCTTGCTAGCTTTTCCGTTTTTATCGATGTAGGAATCCCTTCTACTTCTAATCCTTGACCAATTTGCTTTGCTAATTCATCTAACAGGTAATTTACCGTTGAACCGGTTCCTAACCCAATTGTCATCCCAGAATTAACGTAGGCCACGGCAGCTTTTGCAGCTGCGCGTTTATCTCTATTTACATCATTCATTGTTCCACACTCCTCAGTGATTTGTAAAAAATTCCTGAGCTATACTACCTCATTTATAATAACTCAATAATTCTCCTAATACACTTGCGGCATCTGCTTGTGATGTTCCGCACAAACCTGCAAACATCATCGAAACAAGTATGTTTGCATGAGTTAATCCACCACTGTCTCTTCTGCTCCCATAGTTCCTGCATGAACGTCAACTTTTAATAGTTCCATTTGATTCTTGTCTATAACTTCTTTAAACTTAGGCATACCAGTTTGATATGGATTATCAGGTGATGTTTGATTGTGAGCAGCAAAACGTCGCCATCTGGATTACCATCATTAGAACAAGCCACTCCAAAAGAGAGAGTCCTATCCATAACCTTCACTAATTATCTCCCCTACGCGAAAGCAGCGGAGTTATTCCGCTGCTCGTTTTATATATTCCCCTGCCGTTTTGGTTAACTGTTCATAGTCTGCTTCTGTTGTTAATGATGGTGCGTTAACAAGATTACTGCCGATTCCTACTGCTTTAGCACCTTGTTTTAAATAATCATTCATATTATTTAACGTTATGCCGCCAGTTACCATTGCTTCAATATGTGGAAGTGGGCCTAAAATATTTTTAATATAGGAAGTTCCTACCGTTTCAGCTGGAAAGATTTTTACCATGCTTGCTCCATGTTCATAGGCTGTCACAATCTCTGTTGGGGTTAACACTCCTGGTATCACTGGGATGCCGTAACGATTTGCCAGCTTAAGTGTCGCTATATTTAATGTTGGCGAAACAATAAAATCCGCTCCTGCTAACATAACCAATCTCGCTGTTTCTGGATCAAGTACTGTCCCTGCTCCAATACAAATATCGTCTTTCATTTTTTCGTGTGCGACTGCAATGACGCTTGCTACATTTGGAGTTTCTGCAGTGATTTCTACTGCCTTTACTCCTCCAGCAGCTAAAGCTTGTAAGATCGCTACAATATTTTTCTCATTTGCCTTTCTTATCACAGCAACTACCTTGGTTTCTTTAATAACTTTTATAGGTTCCATGTTACCTCTCTCCATTTCACTCTAAATTGGCATGTTTTTGCAATAATGCTTGTTCTGACGTTTGCTCGGGATACTGCCGTATTAAATAGGCAATGACAGCATCTAACACGATATGGGCGGCTTGATCAAATTGACTGCCTAACGGCTGAATAGTAATCGGCTCTGAGGTCAGCCGCTGTTTTGTAGCAGCCGGAACTTCTACAAGACAATGCGTATACTTCGTAATTTTAGATCGCCGATTGGCTGTTACTAAAGCAATCTTCGCATGGATAGCCATTGCTTTTTCAGCAAAGTACGTCAGTGTCCCTGTATTGCCAGAACCAGAAATAATTAATAATAAGTCATCAGACTCCATACTTGGGGTAATTGTCTCTCCAACAACATAAACAGAAAAACCACTATGCATCATCCGAATGGCAAACGCTTTTCCAATCAAACCTGATCTTCCTGTTCCTGCTACGAAGATAGATTTCGCCCGTTTTAGCTCTTCTGCTAATACCACTAGTTCATCTGAATTAACTGCTTGTAATACGTGAGTTACTTCTGATGCTATAGCATCTAGTGTCTTCCTCATTTTGCTTGTAAAATCCCCTTCCTTTAACAAGATTCTCTATTTATTAATTGTGGTGTAAAACGATAAACATTTGCTTTCATTCGTACTTCTCTATTCTTTATTTGCCTAAATAGTAATTGAGCAGCTTTTTTGCCCATTTCAAAAGTCGGTTGCGCAACTGTCGTTAATGCTGGACGATAAAATGAGGCAAACACCACATCATCAATACCAATAATTGCCAATTCATCTGGAATGCGAACGTGATTATTCTTTATATATTGCAGTATTTCAAACAGGATACGGTCATTTAAAGCAAGTATAGCTTCAGGTGGGTCCGATAATGTCAATAGGTTTCGAATGAGTTGCTGCATTTCAGAAAAATCGCCACTTGCTAAATATGCTTTATTATAGGAAATACCGTTGTTTGCTAATGCTGCTTTGTAACCTGCTATCCTCTCTAGTCTCGGTGTTACTGGTTGCTGTATTGGCGGGGAAATTATAGCTATTTTTTGATATCCAGAAGCAATAAATTGATCAACCGCTAATTGAGAGGCCTGATGATTATCCAGTAATACAGCATCCATGTCTATTTCTGGTACTAGTCTATCCATAAATACAAAAGGATATTTTTCATCAATTAATTCTTGGTACAAGTCTTTATTTTCGCTAGTTGGAAACGTAATAATTCCATCAACCTGCTTAGCACGTAACATATCAATATAACCTTTTTCCTTTGCCGAATTGTCATCGGCGTTGCAAACAATGACATGGAATTTTTCTTTATGGCAATAATCTTCAATTGCCCGAATAATTTGCGTAGAAAAACCATGAAGAATATTTGCAACAATAACACCTATTGTCTTGGTAGATTTTTGCTTCAAACTTCTAGCGATGATGTTTGGCTGATAACCTAGTTCCGCAATTGCTAACTCAATTCGTTTTTTGGTATCTTCCCCCATATAATCAAATCGTTTATTTAAGAATTGCGATACAGTACTTTTAGAAACATTTGCATATGCTGCTACATCAGCAATGGTGACTTTTTTCATTCGGTACTCCTTTTCCAATTACTAAATCGGTTTAGTAAATCGATTTATGGATAGTATAATTCATTTGTAAATGTTTTACAACTAAATACAGCTTGACCTTGTGACAAACGATTCGCTCGGTTCTTTTATAAGAATATGGAATCTTCCTTAGCATTCTTTATACCGCTTCTAAAAATCCAGGCATGAACCCAATTTCATGGACATACATATAGATTAAGAAACTCTAATAGGGAGCTAATGAGATGGAAAATACAGTGGCGATTAGTGAAGAAGAAGTGAAAAGGTATTATATTTTACAGCAGGAGAAAAAAGAAATGGAGCATGAAATGAAACAATTAAAGAAAAAATTTCATCATTTTTTAGATGAATCCGCGGGTAAGAATAAAAGGGGGGAAATTCATCGCGGTGATTACTGTATACAGCGACAAATTCGCACTTCTATTTATTACACCCCTGAGATAACAGTGAACAAATTAGAGGAAATGCAATTATCCGATTTTGTTATTACAGAAAAACGTCCAGACACCGAAAAACTGGAAGCTGCAATTAGGTTGGGGTTAGTAAATGAAGAGGACTTTGCTGACTGTAAAGACACAAAGATAACGCAGGCTATTGTTGTCAGAACCGCTAAGTAAAATAGCAAAATTAAAGCGCTGATATGATGAAATCAGCGCTTTTTATAAACTATTTCTATGGAATATCATCATAGCAGATTTTCTATTACTATAAGTGTATATTTAAAAAGAAAAGCATAATAGGAAGAAATTTTTACTACATGATATTTTTCCAAGCCAATTAGTTACACTTAATCAAAAATAAACCGTTGATAAATATGAACGCTTGTTTTCCGAACTTCTTGTATGTCTCTTGAAGTATAAAAACTTTTACATCAAATAGCCTCTCAGCTATCAGTAACATGTTTTTATTAGAAAAAAAGGAATTCTTATTTCTTTGGACGTAACAATATAGTATGATACTTTATAAGATTTATATAGTGAAACAGTCAGAATTTTGCTTCACCCCTACTGAATGTTGGGAAAACAAAGCGGGAATTTAGGTGCCGTTATCTATCGCTTAGAATACTCGTATTCTCTATAACTCTGGAAGTGGGAGTCTTACGGCACCTTACATTCGGAATAAAAGTGTGAACAAAACCAAAGGGAGAAGGTGGTAATTTGCAAGTTAATCGTTTGCCAGCTCTTATTTTTGCTATTAGTGTCTTATATATTTTTATTATTCCCTCCGAACCTATCCAGTTAAAATTGTTTTTTAAATTAGTCCCAATGATACTAATTATAATGTACGCCTTCTTGAAATTACCAAAGCAAAAAACAAAAACACATTGGCTACTTTTGATTGGATTAGGCTTTTGCACCATCGGTGATGGAACGTTGCATTGGTTTGTTGTTGGTCTTACAGCCTTTTTGATTGGTCATTTATTCTATCTAACTAGTTTTCTTTTTCAATGGAGATTTTCCAAATGGAGGGTTGCATGTGTTCTCCCCATCATGATTTATTCCTTGCTGTTTGGAAGTAAACTTATCCATGCACTTTCGAATTCTGAAGAACAAGCCCTCATTTTCCCTGTTAGTTTATATATTATTGCCATCGCTAGTATGGCTTGGTTTGCCATTATGACAGGAAATGGCTTTGTCATCTTAGGCAGTATCTTATTTGTTATTTCGGACTCTATTTTGGCATGGAATATGTTTGTTTCGCCTGTTAACTATGAGCATGTACTCGTTATGTCTACGTATTATGCTGCTCAATTTTTCATTGCCCATAGCATCAGCAGGTTAGGTAAAAAGCAAACACGCATAGTTTGGTAAATGGAGGGAAGAAATCGACCACTGAAAGTATGAAACATGCAGAAACATTTTATTTAAACAAACTACAAACATTAGCCATTGAGACTCGAAATAGGTTAGCGACTTCTGACGAGATATGCAACTTCATTCAAGGAGAGCTTTTCTCCTTGAAAAACCGCGATGTGTTGCTGTCGTGGTTTTTTCTTGTCCTTGAAAAAGGAAGGCACTTTTTCTACGTGCGATGTGTTGCTGTCGTGGTTCTTTCTTGTCCTGTCAATCCAAACGAGGGCCACTTAAATTGCCTCTACTTAGATTTATTCGTATTCTCTATCACTTTGGAAGCGGGAGTCTTACCACGGCTTACATCTGATAAATGAAGAAGAAAGGATGCTTTTTCCTAATTTAAAATAAGTATCTTGCATTACTCAATATCGAGGTATATACTATTGACAGGTATTATACATTATACAATAGTTAAATAAGGTGAATCTCTTCTATGAAGACTTAAATGTAGGTTATTTATATCAACATCATAAACGAATAAAAATCAATTAGACTCAGCTTTGTCATAATTATGAATGGATAGATTTATATCTTTCAATATTGAAAGATAAATGTAAGGAAAAACAAACGATCATTCTACTTTCTAGTGGTATGATTCATTTAGAAGTGATCCTATCGCAGCGCTACTTGGAAAAATACATCTTAAGTCGTACCTAGTTTTATTTCCTTTAGCCAATTAACAAAGGGATTTATAATTTATACAATAATGAAGTGGTTATAAATAATTGTACTCACCCAATCATATAAAATTGCTTTCTTGTTGTAATCCTTACATTACTTCAACTAAAACTTTAGAAAGGAATTAAAATAATGAAAAAAATACTTGTAACGTCATTCTTATTTTTGGCTGGCTTAGCAGTCATGCTACTAGTTACGATCATTCAAAAATCTAGTATGTTAATTGCAAAAAAATGACCAAGCAATAACTTTAAATTTACGGAGGTAACCTAATGGCTAATGCAGCAATGGAATTAGTTAACTTGAAAAAAACGATTGGAAAAAAAGAAATTATCAAAGGGCTCTCCTTCTCTATTCAATCTGGGGAAGTATTCGGTTTTATTGGACCAAATGGTGCCGGGAAAACCACAACCATTCGCATGATGGTTGGATTAATCAACATCACGGAAGGAGACGTTTTAATTCAAGGAAACAGCATTAAAACAGACTTTAAAAAAGCCATTCGTGAAGTCGGTGCGATTGTAGAAAATCCGGAAATGTACCCTTTTATGACTGGTTGGCAAAATTTAAAACATTACGCTCGTATGATGCCGGGTGTTACAAAAGAACGAATGCAAGAAGTAGTCAAGCTAATGGGCCTTGAAAAGCCAATCCATGAAAGGGCTGGAAAATATTCATTAGGAATGCGGCAACGTTTAGGGATCGCCCAGGCATTGTTACATAAACCATCCGTATTAATACTTGACGAACCTACTAATGGGTTAGACCCAGCAGGAATTCGTGAAATGCGTGAGCATATTCGCAAGTTAGCCAAGGAGGAAAATGTAGCTATTATCATTTCCAGCCACTTGTTGTCTGAGATTGAACAAATGTGTGATCGTATCGGAATTATTAAAAATGGTAAGCTTATTAAGCTTCAACAAGTTGGAGAAGTAGAAAATGATAACCTGCTGCATCATCTGAAAGTAGCCCCTATGGATCAAGCAAAACAAATATTAAATGAACAACTCCAATTAGAGGCAGTAGAATTAGATGGAAATCTATCATTCCGCTGTAAAAAAGAACAAATTCCAAAAATTATTAAATGTATGGTTGAAAACAATTGCGCTATTTATCAAATAACAACAGCAAATGGTTCGTTAGAGGATCAATTCTTTGAACTGATTGGAGAGAATACAATTGAGTAGAATGATAAAGCTTATTCATAATGAACAAGTAAAAATATATACAAGAAAATCTACCTGGCTTATGTATCTCATCTTAGCCGGATTAATTTTCACTTTTGCCTTTACCACCAATTACTATGGTGTTCCGAATGAAAACTACCAAGGTGATAACTGGCGTCAAGAATTGAAAGAAGAAAATCAAAAATTAACTAAGGAAATGGAAAAAGACGAATTTGCAGCAAGCAATAATCCTTATCTTATTGAGAAAAACAATTATTATTTAGAACAGAATATTCAACCAGCTGCTTATGACGCCTGGCAGTTCGTTGGAGAAAACGCTGGGTTATTAACGGTTGTCAGTTTATTAGTGATTATTATTGCCGCGGGAATCGTTGCCAACGAATTCCGTTGGGGAACCATTAAGCTGCTACTCATTCGCCCAATTAAAAGAAGTGGCATCCTGCTTTCCAAATATATTGCAGTTTTATTATTCGCATTATATACGCTTATGTTTCTCTTTATCACGGCATGGCTAATCGGAGCAATCTTCTTTGGGGTTAGCGATATAGACGCTACCATTGTTAAAGATGCTAAAGATGGTTTTACATCTATTCCCTTAATAAAAGATATATTCACTAATTATAGTTTTCGACTAGTGGATCTTCTTATGATGACCACCCTAGCATTTATGATTTCAACCGTGTTCCGTAATAGCTCCTTAGCAATCGGTGTTTCCCTGTTTTTATTGATGGGCGGATCTTCTATTGTTCAGATGCTTGCAGATAAAGAATGGGTAAAATATATTTTGTTCGCCAATACGGATTTAAGACAATACTTTGGAGGGAATTCGCCAATGATTGAAGGGATGACATTGGGCTTTTCCATTACTGTCTTGATTGTCTACTATGTTGTTTTCATATTGACTTCGTGGATCGTGTTTATAAAACGAGACGTTGCAGGACAATAATCATAGATGTCTAAGGAAGAGAGCTGCTTTCCTATTCCCTGCTCTCTTCCTTTTTTTAATTGGCTA
The DNA here is from genome assembly GCF_900162615.1 of Virgibacillus proomii. Classification (NCBI taxonomy): domain Bacteria; kingdom Bacillati; phylum Bacillota; class Bacilli; order Caryophanales; family Bacillaceae; genus Virgibacillus; species Virgibacillus proomii. Next base: position 908,481 of record NZ_FUFN01000009.1, read on the forward strand.
TCTTATTTTTCAAAAATAAACATTGAACCTAATCCATCTGCAAATACTCAACCAATTATTCCGATTTTTAACATGCCCTTATTTGTCGAGGGAAAAATCCCCGGTACTACATGGTGAATATTTCATTTGAAGGTAGCTTCGTCGTTTAATTGCATTGCTAGCTATGAGTGAACTTCAATTTCTTTCCACATTGCTCCTCACATCCCCAATGTTTTCTTTAACCCGTCAGAAGTTCTGCCGTTCGTTCATATTAAATAAGTTCCTGTACTTTTGTTCTTTTTTAATTCCCTTTTTAGAATATTGTCTATACAGTAATGATGAACAAATAAAAGCAAACAAAGTGGTCGGTCAATGAAGTTATGCTTTGGGAAAATCAAGTAAGCAAGCTTTTCTGCTTCCATTAAAGCTGTGTGTCATAAACATTGGATGATGCAATTATTGATAAGTAGATCACGAGTGTTGCATAAATAATCCCTGAAATTTAAAATACTCACTGTCATCAAAATTAGGTATTAGTACATACAGAGAAAAGTCCTTTAGCGACATGCTTTAATGGAAAAGGTAAAAAAACTTGGCTTGTCCAAATCTTTATGGCGAAAGCTATCGTTTTTCTTATACTATAAAGCCTATATACTTTCCATAGTACAGAAAAAAATATAAAATTTCGGATATTATTAGAAAACGGCAAAAGAAGTGGACATTAAGAAAGTAGGGGGATCAATTTGAAAAACAAGAACTTTGAAGATTTGCCAATAACACTTCATATTGAAGCAAGGAAGAGAAATTGAGTTTTTTTATAATAATAAAGGGTATTTTATTCCTAATTACAAAGAAGGAAGAGTTTTATTAGACGACGAAGGAGAAAATTTAACCCCAAATATCAAAAATGAGGAAGAGTTTGTAGAAAAAGCTAAAATAAATAGATGGATTAACACTAAAAAAACTTTTTCAAAATAAAAATGATCAAGTGGAAATAGGAACTGTTTTTTAAAATGGATTTTATGACATGAACCTTTTAAAAAGAAAAAGCAAAAAACAGAAGATTGCGTAAAAAATTTAATGATTGTGGAGACTTCTACTACTTACGATTTGGTAGAAGTCTTTTTTTGTAAAGGTAAGCTATGACTAGATCAGCAATAATTATAGTAAGTACGTTTGTTATACCAAGGGCAAAAGAATACCAAGATTATATTAAGTATATTGATAGAGATAAAGGAAAAGTTTTAGCAAGGACAAAAAACGTTTTACCACTTTTGGGAGGATGTTATTTCCTTTATTATACAAAACAAATGAACTTTTTAGTACCTTCCCTTATATGTGACAAAATTGAAAGATGATTGTAAGAAAAAACAAACTAATAATTCCTTCTCTCATGTTACTATTTGTGTGGATTGAATATTGTCTCCCAACTTCATCGCTTCAAACCCAGTTTATGTAAACATAAATAAATTTAGCCAATCATCTTATAGGGGGAATTACATACATGGAAATAATTACGGATACGTGGACAATCATTCAATATTTAATACTGGGACTGGTACAGGGAATTACTGAACCGCTCCCCATTTCTTCCAGTGGACATATTGTTATTGTTCGTGAATTGTTTGGGATTGAAACAAAAGGGCTCTCCTTTGAAATATTTGTGAATTTTGCTTCTCTATTAGCTATTTTACTGATTTATCGTCATGATATCATGCGGTTAATAAAAAATGGGAGTCTTTACCTCATGAAAGGAAACGATACGTATAAAAATGACTTTCATTTTATTATGTATCTTATCATCGCTACAATACCAGTAGGGGTAATTGGGCTATTGTTTAACGATGTGATTGGGGAAGTCCTAAGTGGTACAAATGTCGTTGGATTTACCTTGTTAATCACAGCTGCTGCCGTATGGATTATTCGTCATCGGAGCGGGAAAAAAGCAGATGAAGATTTATCAACAAAAGATGCACTCATTGTTGGTATTGCCCAGACTTTTGCTGTTATGCCTGGAATTAGCCGTTCCGGAGCAAGCATTGTCGCGTCCATGCTAGTTGGTATGAAGCAGGAAACGGCACTTCGTTTCTCCTTTCTATTATATATACCGGTTAGTTTAGGTACAACGATCATAGAAGTTCCTGACTTTATAATAAGTCCAGAATTTAGTACATTGCTAGTCCCTAATCTGATTGCTTTCTTTGCCTCATTTATAGCTACTTATGTTGCATTTAAATGGCTTAAAAATATCATGGCTAAAGGCAATTTAGGTTATTTTTCATATTACTGTCTTATTGTTGGTATACTTGTCATCCTATTTCTATAGACTTGATCAATTGCAAAAGGAAACGGTTTCGTTTATGCATTGATTTTTCCTAATATTGGTGTTATGATAATTGTAATAATAAATATTCGATCACATGTTACTAATACGATTAGGCATGGTGGTATAATAGAGTGACTATTGTGACTCTGTATACTACCGTGCCTTTTTTGCTATAACTAAAAAGACATACTCCCTTAGTCACAAAATAGTAAAAATCAAACTCAGAATAGCAAGGAGTGCAAGAAATGTTAAAGAACCTATTTAAAAAATCAAAAGAACAAGCTATTTATGCACCATTAAACGGAGAAATAGTTCCGTTAGAAGAAGTACCTGATCCTGTTTTTAATCAAAAAATGATGGGAGAAGGAATTGCAATTATCCCCAGTGAAGGAAAACTACTTTCACCGATAGATGGAAAAGTTGTGCAAATACCGGAAACAAAACATGCAATTGGACTTGCTACAAACGATGGCACGGAAATCCTCATTCATGTAGGGTTGGAAACGGTTAGTTTAAAAGGGGAAGGATTTGAACTAAAAGTTGCTGCAGGCGATACGGTCACTAAAGGGCAACCACTGATGGAAATAAACTTAGATTATATTAAACAACACGCATCTAGCATCATTACGCCGATTATTATCACAAACAGCAATGAGCGAAAGCTTACATTTACAGAGGAAAAACAAAGTGTTGCAAGTGAAACCGTTATTATGAATGTAACTGCTTAAGCTTCATTATAAATTACGGTATTGGATGGTTTCTAGTTTGTGCTTTTTTAACAAACGGAAACACTTGATTAGCAACTGGATAAACCGCCCTCTTATCAGGGGCGGACGACGTTGCGCTCCCCAAGAAGGTTACTAATTTTGTCGGTGTTTATTTTGACTTTAGGGGATTCCAGTTGCTGCCTTTCCATACATGTCTTGAAGGCCCTGGATTTTTCTTAGAAACTGGCTAGTATCCATTTTCTGGTGTAAACAACTTAGGTACATTTATACATAAAATGAAACATCTATCAGTAGAGCTTTTCCTTCACCCACTACTGATAGAAATAAAAACAAAGGTTAACATCTCAGGCGTCCTTGAAAAAGAAGTTCACTTTTTCTACATGCGATGTGTCGCTGTCGTGGTTTTTTCTTGTCCTTTCGACCCGAACAAAACGGGCATTTAGGTGCCGTTATCTCCAACTTAAACTTCTTCGTATTCGCTAAACTCTTGAATTGAGAGTCTTTCAGCACCTTAGAGACGGGATAAAACCTAGTGTTTTTCGGATAACGAATTATCTCACGTTAAAGTTTTCTTTTGTATGCAAATTGGATAACAGTAACATAGCTAATCAATAAAATTTCTCCTAAGCAAAGCTGAAGCATATACTATTCGCAATTTATTCTGCGTAAAATGAAATATCATAGATCCCTAAAACCACTGGTAAGAATACAGGCATCTAAAGGAGGTGACCTCCGGTGAGAATTACAAAAATCTTAAATAATAACGCAGTAATCGTAACAGACGGCAAGCAAGAAAAAATCGCAATTGGTGCTGGTGTAGCCTTTAATAAAAAGAGAAAAGATATTGTTAATCCAGCAAAAATTGAAAAACTATTTGTACTAAAAGAAAATGAAAAATTGCAGGAGTTGATTATGCGAATCCCGGAAGAACACTTGCTAATATCAGAAGAAATTATCGCTTATGCTGAAAAGCAATTAAGTACAAACCTGAATGAGCATATTCTTTTAGCATTGACTGATCATCTCTCATTTGCTATTGAACGCAGCAAAGAAGGAATTCACTTAAAAAATAAGCTCTTGCAAGAAATTAAAATTATGTACCGAGAAGAATTCAATATTGGACTTTGGGCGATTAATCACGTAAAAGACAAACTAAATATGGAACTGCCCATCGATGAAGCAGGTTTTATAGCTCTTCACATCCACACAATGAAAATTAAAGGAGGTGATTTGCATGAAACGGTAAGACAAACAGCGATTGTAAAAGACATGATTGAAGCTATTCAGAATGATTTAAACATGACCTTTAATGAAGGTGCAATTGCTTATGAACGATTAATGACCCATCTAAGGTTTGCCTTGAATAGAGTAAATCACTGTGAAGCTCATTCCTTAGATGATGAAATGCTAGCGATGATTAAAAAAAAGTTTAAACGATCGTACCGTTGTTCTGTTAACGTAGCTAAAAAAGTTGCTGCAAATCATGGAATTGAGCTGCCTCCGGAAGAATTGGGCTATATTACATTGCATATCGAACGCCTTAAAAAATACCAATAATACAAGCTGATTTTATTCCTTTTTAAGTTGGTAGCGCTTTCAAACCAATGACTAACTATTATGTCATTACAGTATCATTCAGGCCTTCGTTCATAACAATTATAAGGAGGAATTTATTATGATGAATTATGTGCAACGACTCGGTCGGTCTCTTATGCTTCCAGTAGCTGTACTTCCTGCGGCTGCAATATTATCGGGGATTGGCTATTGGATTGACAGCGACCAAGTAAATCCTGTAGCTGTTTTTCTAAATCAAGCAGGTAATTCTATTATTGGTAACATCCCAATTTTATTTGCGATTGGGGTTGCATTAGGATTGGCAAAAAATAAGGACGGTTCAGCTGCATTAAGTGGCCTGGTCGGTTTTTTAGTTGTGACAACCCTGCTTTCTACTGATTCTGTTGCCCTACTGCAAGGAATTGAGGTAGAAAGTGTAAATCCGGCATTTGAGCAAATCAAAAATGTTTTTATTGGTATTATATCTGGTATTGTTGCATCCATTATGTATAACCGCTTTAGTCATGTACAACTTCCTGATTCTTTAGCCTTTTTTAGTGGAAAACGGCTTGTACCAATTATGACATCCGTAGTTATGATGTTTGTTTCCGGTCTTTTATTTTTCATTTGGCCCGTTGTCTATAACTCACTAGTATCATTTGGAACGGCAATCAGTGATTTAGGCGCTATCGGTGCAGGTCTCTACGGATTTTTTAACCGCTTATTAATTCCAACCGGCTTGCATCATGCCTTAAACTCCGTGTTTTGGTTTGATGTAGCAGGTATTGATGATATTGGTAAATTCCGTGATGGTACAGGTATCAAGGGTATAACTGGTATGTATCAAGCAGGTTTCTTCCCAATTATGATGTTTGGTTTACCAGCTGCCGCGCTTGCTATGTACCATACAGCAAAAACAAAAAGAAGAAAGCAGGCAGCTTCATTGCTCTTAGCAACAGCATTCGCCGCATTTTTTACAGGTGTTACAGAACCCCTTGAATTCTCATTTATGTTCTTAGCTCCTGCACTTTATGTTGTTCACGCAATGCTTACAGGTTTTTCTTTAGCAATTGCTGCTTTCTTCCAATGGACATCTGGTTTTGGCTTTAGCGCCGGTTTTATCGATTATATCTTAAGTTATCCATTACCATTAGCTAATAAACCATACATGTTAATTGTTCAAGGTTTAGTATTTGCAGTTATTTATTACTTCCTCTTCCGCTTCCTCATTAAAAAATTAGACTTAAAAACACCAGGAAGAGAAGATGATGAATTATTAGAAGAAGAAAGTGTAGATGAAATCAAGTCTGATCAACGCTTTGCTAAAATGGCAGCACAAATTTATGACGGACTGGGCGGAGATACTAATGTGGCATCCATCGAGAACTGTGTCACCCGTTTACGTGTTGAGGTAAGAGATATAAATAATGTCGATGAAGCAAAAATCAAAGCTACTGGTGTACCTGGTATCAATAAAGTTGGAGCAAAGAGTATCCACGTTATCGTTGGTACAAATGTTCAATTTGTTGCCGATGAAATTGATAAAATTCGAAAATAATAACAAAGAAGAAAGTGCTAGATAAGTAGATGCACACAACGCAAAGCGAATCTAGGATTTACTATTAATCCGCCTTTCTGCCAGATAGACAGAAAGGCGGATTTTAATATTTTATTTAATCTTTCAAGTTTAAAAGATAATATTCCATAAGCCGAACAGCTTTAGTAAGATATTATCTCTGATTTGGTTTTTGTTGAAAAAGTATGATCAAGTTAACCTACGAAATTACGTTGAAGGAGTCATTTTGTTTATGTTCTGTTACTTTTTCTGCAAAAAACGATCCTATAATTATCCATACACTTCTTGTATACTAGGAGTAAAGGAGGAGAGGCATATATGTTTAAAAAACTATTTAACTCCATGGGGATTGGGTCAGCAAAGGTCGATGCAAAAATAAATAAAACAGACTTTATACCAGGAGAGACTGTAGAAGGTGTATTGGAAGTAGAAGGTGGAAACTCTGAACAACAGATTGATAAAGTCTATGTAAGTATCTTAACGAATTATACTGTGGAAAGTAGCGATAAAGAATATACCAATAATCGACACATGATTAAACGCTACCAGCTCACGGATGCGTTTGTTATAAAACCAGATGAAAAAAAGTCCATCCCTTTTAGCTTCCAACTACCTCTACGTACACCAGCATCATTAGGAAAAACTAAAGTATGGTTGGAAACTGGGATGGATATTAAAAAAGCATTGGACCCTAGGGATAGTGATTACATACAAGTCAAACCCCACCCGCTAGTCGATGCTTTTCTCGATGCAGCAGATCGTCTTGGCTTTGAATTAAGAGAAGTGGAATGTGAATTTGCCCCAAGTACATTTCCATTAAAAAAAGAGTTTCCAATTGTTCAAGAATTTGAGTTTAAACCGACTAGCGGAAAATACAAACGAAAATTAGATGAGTTAGAAGCTGCATTTTTCGTATACGAATCGGAAGTAGTAGTGCTTGTAGAAGTCGATCGAAAAATGAGAAACAAAGACTTCTTTACAGACTTGTTTGAATTGGATGAGAGTAAAGCGACGATTCGCTACGGCTTTGATGATGTTGACGATTTATCAGATCGATTAGCAGCATTAATCAAAGAAAATATGTAACGGTTTTCACTTTTTAATCAAATGGCGGTAAAGCTTATACAAATAAGCTTACCCCCTTTTTTTATGTCAGAAATTGTATCAATCACTCACCGCAATTATATAAATAGTCACATATATTCAATTAATGGTAAAATTATGTGTTTTTTTGAAACCGTTCACAATCACTTTTAACGGTGTTATAATAAAATTTCCGCACTCTATCAGCCCGCTTTGATAGATAGTTAAACTACTTAATAACCACGCGTATTAAACGCATGCCTTTCATTTATTATAAAAGTTTCATACAAGGGGGAATCTAGCAACATGAATCAATTTACCATTTGGCATTTAATGATGGATATTAGTATAATATCCGCTTTACTTTTAGTTGGTACGATACTTCGGGCAAAAGTTAAATGGATTCAATCTTTGTTTTTACCTGCTAGTATGATTGCCGGATTTATTGGACTTGCACTTGGGCCAAGCGGCTGGAACCTTCTACCTTTTTCGGATCAGCTCGGTACCTACCCTAGTCTGTTAATTGCAGTGATATTCGCTGCCATCCCAATTGGTGCAGCAAAAGTCCATATGTCAGAAGTGTTTCAACGCGTTCGTAATATGTTCTCCTATTCCATGATCCTCATCTTATCGATGTGGGGAGCAGGAGCATTATTCGGAATACTCTTTTTAACTCCATTATTTTCTGATTTGCCAAGTGGCTTTGGTCTGATATTAGGAGCGGGCTTCGTTGGCGGTCACGGGACAGCAGCAGCAGTTGGAGAAGGCTTTGCTCATGCTGGCTGGAACGAGGCAATGGATCTTGCCATGACCTCAGCTACAGTTGGAATTTTAGTTGCAGTACTGGGAGGGTTGTTTCTCGTCAAGCGCAGTACAGAACAAGGAAAAACCAAATTCATCACCAGCTTTAAAGATCTTCCCAATGAATTACAATCGGGACTAATTCCACATCATAAGCGTTCCTATATGGGGGTCGAAACCGTTTCTCCCAATTCCATTGATCCATTCGTGCTACATGTAGCTGTTATAGCGTTTGTCATTGGAATAGCTTATTGGATTACGAACATACTGTCTGATTTAATGCCAGCAGTATCTGTTCCATTATTCAGTATCGCTTTTGTCGTTGGACTTTTATTTCAATCCCTTAGTCGCAAAGTAAAAGCAGATGATTATATTGATCAACGAGTCATGGAGCGAATCGGCGGAACAGCAACTGATTTCCTTGTAGCTATTGGGATTGCATCCATTAATCTTACGGTCGTTATGGAGTATGCTCTACCACTTATTATTCTGTTTGCATTCGGGATCTTATGGGCATATATTTTATTCCGCTTTGTGGGTCCTAATATATTTCAGGACTTCTGGTTGGAAAAGTCCCTGTTTGGTTGGGGCTGGAGTACGGGTACAGTGGCAATGGGACTTGCTCTTTTGCGCATTGTTGATCCGGAGCTCAAAAGTAAAACTCCGGAAGATTATGCACTGGCTTATATCGGTGTTGCGCCGGCTGAGATCGCCGTTATCACCTTTACACCAATTCTGTTTGCCGCTGGGCTCACGTGGGTCATTCCGCTTGTTCTTTTACTCGGTACCGCAATTATTATTGGAGTTTACAAATATACAGGTTGGTGGGGAGCTAGAAAAAACAACATTGATGAATATAATATGCCGAGCTAGTAGTTAGCTCGGCACTGGTAATTTCGTTTATACAACAGCTGGACCAACTAAGGAAAGCGGCTGTTTACCTAAAATAAGACCTGTTAATTTCCCATATCCTATTTGCTTATACGCATCTAATAGTTGTTTTAGTTCCTTAACTTTTTGGTTTCTTTTTAACTTGTCTATTTCTTCCTCATACACTTTTAAAATATACTCGTCATGCACTTTTGGGCGAAACTTGCTTGGGTCTTCATCCATAATGATACAACCCATATATTGGAAGTTAAATTGTAATTGTCTTGTTAAGTGAATAATACGTAAAAATTGCTGGTATACTTCAGGTTTAGTTGCTTTAAATTTTGCAATTGCCCGCTTTGCCTGAACTAGCTCTTCATAGCTTGATGTAATAATCAATTCTTATCTCCCCTTCTTTCTTATTCATCCCAAGGCTTTTTAACTGATAATTTAGCAACTAAATCCTTATTTTGCTGCCGTTTCAGCTTACGGATTTTTGCCCTTTCTTCTCCAGTCTTATAGAGAAATTTTTCCTCTTCTGACTCTGGAATAATTTCTGGTACCTCTGTTGGCTTTTTAGCTTCATCTAATGCAACAAAGGTTAGGAAAGCCGTAGCTGCAATTCGACGCTCAGCGGTTATCATATCTTCTGCAATCACTTTACAGAAGATTTCCATAGAGCTTCTACCTGTATAACATACAAAGGATTCAATACATACCGAATCACTTTGTCGAATTGGCGAATTAAAGTTCACTGAGTCTGTAGAAGCGGTCACGCACTCCTTTACTCGTGCATGTCTCCTTGCTGACAAGGTGGCACATGCATCTAACTTCTTCATTAAAACTCCACCGAACAAAGTGTGGTAATTATTTAAATCGTTAATCAAAACTTGATCATTTTGAACGATTCGCGTATCTTTACACTTTTTCGCGCGCATTGTATCACCTTATCTATTCAATTTTATTCTTTCCTACTCAGGTCTATTATATTCCCCAATGGTGGCTTTCGTAAAATGCCGATATTAGATGCCATGCATAACAAAATGTTATGTAAGGGCTTTAATTACATTTTTTATCTTTTAGAAGGTGATTAGAATGACGGAAGAGGTGAACTACCTTTGCTATAACTAAGAGAGCGAGAAGATTAACGCAAGCGTAAAAAAACAATTGAACATAAATTTACCTTTATGTTCAATTTTTCACATTTTTTGCTACATCTTAAATTAAAACTGTACGATATAAACGATGAGCTTAAAAAATCAGCATTGCTCAATATTATACAATCTAATTTAAAGGCGGTGAAATTCATGTTAATAACTACAAAGAAACACAAGGTAATCTTATTATTATTGCTTAGTATACTGTTTTTATTTGTTTCAAATGTGTCCCTAGCGGAAGCTAATGCAACTGTGCCAGCTATACCGGATAAAAAAGACCAATACGCTGATTTTTTTAATAAACTAACTTTGTTTATTAATCAAAAAGTTGGTAGTGACATAAGTTCTGATTCCTTAGAAAATAATCTGGCTGATAAGAATTTTAAAAAAGCTATAGCACAGAGAGAGTTTCTTCATAAGGCAGGTGCCTCAGCAATTGAAGACTTCGTAACTACACCAGAAAAGAAGGAATTTATGGACTGGCTGCTTGACAACACAGAAGCGATGAATCTTTTCTTAGAAGGTGGGGAGCCGGATACTGAATATGCAAAAGCATTTAACGTATGGTATGAAATTTGGAGTAAAGACCCTGATTCACATACTGGTTATGAATTAAAGTTGGCAATTGCCTCTGCGATGAAGTTCGGAAATGGTGTGCCCAAATGGTATACTTCAAGAACCTTAGTAACACCATATGAGAGATATGAATATTATAAGGTTCGTGAAGCGGAAGGTAAGTTTCCTGTAAGTATGAAAACAAGAACGGTATGGGAACTTAGAAATACTATAGCTGCTCCAGCTAGTAACTGGGATTTAGATTATGTAAGAGAAGTAATTCATAAAGATAGATATAATGCAAATAATCAAAAAGTATCTGTATGGTATCCACCGTATACTTCTATTAGTAAGTATAAAGATGCAAATGGAAAGCCATACAGTGTATTTCGTGCTAGTGGAGATCAGTTTTTTGGTCCTGATGCAACAATTAAAGAAGTACATGAAATAGGTGGAGTTTGTGGTACTGCATCTATGTTTGGTAGTATTGTGCACAATTCATTTGGTATTCCTGGATTTTTAATCGGACAACCCGGGCATGCCGCTCACGTTTTTCACTCACCTAAATCTTCAGGAAAATGGGATATTGGTTACGATGTATCAGGCTGGGGAAGTTCAGGCATAGGTGAGCGTACGAAGATTCCCTATACGAACTATAACGATGTAATCAATAGAGTTGCCTATTGGTTTGCATATGAAGAGTCAAGAGTTGATGAAGATAAGCTTCACAAATCATTTCAGCTTAAATGGATTGCAGATGCACTAAAAGATTACGATAAAACTCAATCCGTACGTAAAGTTGCAATGGAAGTGGATAAATGGAATATAGATGTATGGAGAGATTATCTACATTCTATGAAGGATTTATGGCAGGATGCGGTAGATAATACACAAATACCATCCGCTAACATAACAGCAACAACTACCAGTTTCCATGCAAATGAAGGAGCTGACAAAGCGATTGATGGAAACAGTGATACTATTTGGCATACAAACTATGGCAGAAAAAGAAGTACCCTTCCACAATCAATCACTCTTTCATTTGATAAAGTATATGAAATTAATAAATTCTCATATTTTCCAAGAAAAGGAGGAGGAAATGGGAATATAACGGAATATAAACTTTATACAAGCCTTGATGGAGAAAATTATGAATTAGTTTCACATGGGAATTGGGCAAACAATTCTAGCACAAAAACGTTAGAATTTAAAACGAGAAATGCAAAATATCTTAAACTGGAAGCCTTAAAAGGTCATAACGATTTTGCATCTGCTTCAGAACTTAAAGTATATCAGCCGTTGAAAAACAAACCGATTACACAGGATGAGTGGGATGAAACAGCTCACTCTATCATAAACAATTTTGAAGACCAACCAGCAGTTGTATACGATTTGTTTAGATCCATACAAGACTTAGTATTAAATTCAGAAATTTCCAGAGAAAAGTATCAGAAGTATGTTGTTGATCTACATTCCGTATTAGAAAAAGCTTACAGCTCCAATTGGAAAGAAAGACAGATTGCAGAGTTCCTTCGAAATAAAATGTCTGGATATGGACTGTATTTAGCAGATTTTAATTTTAATGGAGACAATGCTGGTAAATTAATGGGAAGTAAAACTGATACGGAATACAGCCTTGATGGAGGTAAAACATGGAAGCCTGTAATGGAAGATAATATGAAGCTTAGTGATGAAGAAATAGCTTCTATTACCGCAGAAAATGGTATTAGAGTAAGACTTATAGGTACCAAGGAATACCTTGTAATTCCTATATACAAAGCACCTTCACTTCCTAGGATTTATGCCAACGATGATATAAATAAATTATTCGGAATGAATGACAAGGTTTATTATAGTACTGACAACGGAAAAACTTGGACAAAGTATGAAGGAGAAGATAAGCTTCCAGATTTATCCGGAGATTTAAAATTTATGACTAGAATTCCTGCTCAAGGCAAGACTTTGGGAAGCGAAATAAAGAGCTTTGACTTTAGTAGTAAAGTTGATCCTTCACTTATTCTTCCATCAGATATTGTTAGTGTTAAAGCTGATGCTGATAGGGATAATCCAGTTAAATATGCGTATGATGGGAATATTTATTCTTTCTGGCATACTAATTTTCACGAAAATGTGAAGCCACTACCACAGGCAATCACATTTGAGCTTAAGGACATAAGTAATCTCTATAAGCTTGAATATGTGCCAAGACAAGACGGTATCTCTAATGGGCGTATAACTGAGTATAAGATTTATGCAAGTAAAGATGGTGTAAACTATAAGCTTGTTTCAAAAGGTAAATGGGCAAATGATGATAAAACAAAAACTGCTACATTTAATGCGCGAAATACAAAGTATATAAAGCTTGAAGCGATAAAAGCAGGGAGAAATTTTGTATCTGCTGCAGAAATAAGACTTTTCAAAACGAATGATCCAACACCCCATGCAAGCTTTAGCTTTGATGGTAACCATGCTGGAGAGCTTATAGGTACAAATATAGATATGGAATACAGCATGGATGGCGGAAAAACTTGGAAAGCAGTAACAGAAGTGAATATGCCACTAACATCAGAAGAATTAAGGAATATTCGTCCTAATACAATTATGAAGGTAAGATTCAAAAATTCAAAAGAAACTGCTGAAATTAGTTTTGCAGCTTGTTCAAAGACCCCGAAAGTAGAAGGAAATGATACGGAAAATACAATTACTGGGCTCGATAACACGATGGAATATAGTACGGATAATGGTGCAACTTGGACTAGATATAACGGAAAATTCAATGTGGATTTAAGAGGTGATTTAAAATTAATAGTAAGAACTGCGGCGACAGGTACAACTCTTGCGGGAAGTGATGTAATATTACATTACACAGCAGAAAAGGAAAAACAATTTGACGAAAGAGTATTATATAAGTTCATCAATAAGGCTACTGGAAAGAGTATCGATGTTGCTAGTGGTAGCCGTTCAGAAAATGCTACATTTATTCAATATGGATACGGTGGAGGTGGTAACCAAACTGCATATTTAGTTTCTGTAGGTGAAAATGAATACAAAATTGTAATGAGACATAGCGGAAAAGTATTATCGCCAAAAGAACTAAGTGATAAAGAAGGTACTGTATTGGCTCAAACCACTTATACTGGGCTTGATATTCAAAAATGGAATATTGTAAATTTAGGCAATGATGAATACCAGATAATTAATGTAGCCACTGGGTATGCTATCACAGCAGATAGTAACCGTCAAAAAATCACTCTTGGTAAACTTGTTCATAATAATAATCAGGTTTGGAAGGTATCTTATGTTAAAAATGTAGTTGTTCCAGATGTAAGCTTTAGCTTTGATGGTGAGAATGCAGGAAGAATGATGGGAACCGATAAGTCAATGGAATATACCATAGATAGCGGTAAAACTTGGAAGTCAATCACTGAAAATAACATGTTGCTTGCTAAGAATGACTTAAATGCAATTAAAGCTGAACACGGAATCAAAGTTAGAATTAAAGATAATGCAGGTATTGCTAAAATTGATATTAATCATGCTCCTAACGTTCCAAATGTTCAAGCTGATGATAATAAAAATATTGTAGAAGGAATAAATTCTTCTATGGAGTATAGTGTGGATAATGGAGAAACATGGGTAAGATATTCAGAAAGCAATCCACCTACGTTTATAAGTGATATGGATGTATTAGTAAGAATTGCAGGTAAAGGTGTAATTCCTCCTAGTGATTATAAAGAATTAAGCTTTACATCTAAAATTACGATTCCTCTTTATAAAGAGTTTCATCCAATGGATTATATTACAGTAAAAGATCCGGATGGAAAAGATATTCGTAGCAATATTGAAGTAGTGAAAAATACGGTAGATGTAAATAAAAAAGGGATATATTCTGTTACCTATAAAATTTCACAAGGTGATGATGAAACAACCATTACAAAAGAAGTAGAAGTAGTAAGTGATATGGATTACTTAAGTGATCTTGATTATAAGAGCGGAAAGAGCGGATGGAGAAGCATTAAGAAAGATACGAATGTTAGCGGTGGTCCTATTGTTTTACATTCAAAATATGGAAAAGATACCTTTAAAAAGGGTATAACAGCTCATGCAGCCTCAGAGATAATATATAATGTGGAAAATACTGGATATACCAATTTCCAAAGTTATGTTGGGCTAGATGATACTGCATACAACTCAGGAGCTAGTGTTATATTTAAAGTTTACGTAGATGGAGATTTAAAATATGATTCTGGAGTTGTTACTTCAAAAACTCCATATAAATATGTAAATGTTGATATTAAAGATGCAAAAGAAGTAAAACTTGTAGTAGATTCAAATGGAAATAACAATTCTGATCATTCCGTATGGGCAGATGCTAAGTTTGTATCAAAAGATTCAGCACCTGTCATTGAAGCTACTAATGTAGCTTATGAAAAAGATGATGTGGTTCATTTTGATGAAATCCTAAAAAAAGTTAAAGCAACAGATATGGAAGATGGAGATTTAACTTCAAAGGTTACGTATACTACAAATTATAAAAAAGGAAGCACAGGAAACTTTGATATTGTGTACAGCGTAACAGATAGTGAAGGGTACAAAACAGAAAAGACTGTAAAGCTTATCGTAGTAAATAGCAGCATATATGTATCAGATACGGATTGGGTATCAGCAAAATCAGGATGGGGCAGTACTAAAAAGGATTTAACCATTAGTGGTACACCGCTTCGTCTCTGGGATGGGGAAAAAGAAGTCACTTATGAAAAAGGGATAGGAACGCATGCTTATTCAGAGACTATTTATGATTTAACTGGTAAAGATTATGGCTATTTTACAAGTTATGTAGGTGGGTCTAGAGATGGTAATAACAGGACCTCTGTAGTATTCAAGGTTTATGTAGATGGAAAGCTAGTAAAAGAAACGGAGGTTATGAAAAAAGATACAGCTCAAGAATTTATAAAGGTGAACATTGCTGGCGCAAAACAATTAAAATTAGTGGTTACAGATGGCGGCAATGGAGGGGGAAATGACAGTGCTATATGGGGAGATTCTAAATTCCTAATGGCGGATAAAAATGTTATTCCTGTAAATACTTCTAAGCTTAGCGAAGCTGTAGAAAAAGCAGAGCGTTTAAAAGAAGAAGATTATGAAAAAGATTCATGGAAAGTACTTCAAGAAAAATTAAGTGTCGGAAAATCTGTTCTAAGCAATGAAAGAGCTGAACAAACGGAAATAGACAATGCTTATCATGATATAAATTCTGCAATTACACAGCTACAAAAATTTAAGGGAAAAAGTCCTGTAATCCATGCTACAGATGTAACTTTTACCGAAGGAAATCAAGTAAATTTTGATGATATTTTAGCTAAAGTTACAGCAACAGATGTTGAAGATGGTGATTTAACCTCAAAAATTACGTATACTACAAACTATGTTGATAATAGTGTAGGTGAGTTTCAAATAGAATATAAAGTAGTAGATAGTAATGGAAATTTGTCAACAAAAATAGTTAAACTAACAGTGACACCAGCTCAAAAAGAGAATTTTGACTATGCAAGTGATATGGAGTGGGTATCAGCAAGATCAGGATGGCGTAGTACTAAAAAGGATTTAACCATTAATAGTACACCGCTTCGTCTCTGGGATGGTGAAAAAGAAGTCACTTATGAAAAAGGTATAGGAACGCATGCTCATTCAGAAACGATTTATGATTTAACTGGCAAAAATTATAGCTTTTTTACAAGTTATGTAGGTGTATCTAGAGAAGCTAATAATAAAGGATCTGTAGCATTTAAAGTTTATGTAGATGGCAAGCTTGTAGAGGAAACGGATGTTATGAAAAAAGATACAGCTCAAAAATTGATGAAGGTGAATATTGCTGGAGCAAAACAATTAAAATTAGTGGTTACAGATGGCGGCAATGGAAAGGGAAATGACGCCGCTATATGGGGAGATGCTAAATTTCTTTATGGTAAATAAAGATGTACTTTCCAAGTCCAACTGACTACTATCCATGTATTAAAAAGGGGACGTTGTGAAAAACACCTCAACCAATAAAAAAACCTGTAGACAAGTCACTTAAAAACTTCTTGTCTATAGGTTTTTCTCTTATAAGTAATAAAAGCGCTGCATTGAGTTATGAAAAATGCTGATGCAAAACATATACGAAGTCCGTTCATTCACTGGATGAGCTTAAGACAGAAAAAATGCGTTTATCCTACTTAAAAAAAGCCCACTACTAATAAAAAAAGCAGAAAAAAATTAGATTAATGTTTCCTTAGCAAACCGTACAAATTCCTGCATGACAGAGGAAAGATGCCCATCTTTTTTCCAAATTAACGCTAATTCCCATTTTATCGTTGGATTAGCAACAGAAATAGATGTAACCTTATCTGTTAGCTCTCTACAAGTACTATCTGGTAAGAAGGTAATCCCAACATTGGATGCTACCATTTCTTCAATGAAATCCAACTGTGATGTCTCCAAAATGATCTTAGGCTCAAATCCTGTATCCTTACAAGCAGACACGATACTTTCACGTAAAGAAAAGTCGTTATTAAACATAATAAAGGATTCTTCTTTCAACTCGTTTAATGTAATCTTCTTTTTATGCGCGAAACGATGGGTAGTTGGGACAATCAATTTTAATCCTTCTTGAATAAATGTATAAGTGGCAAAATCATCCTGTGTAGGTAAAACGACAACTCCAAAATCCAACTCGCCTTCGTTCACCTTTTCTTCAATCCGTTTTGACCCATCTTCTTCCAATTGAAACGTAATATCTGGATATCTTCGATGGAAGGAGGCAATGAATTGCGAAAAGAAAAATGCATTTGTAATCGATGGCAAACCGATACGCATATGACCTTTTTTCAGTTGTTGAAACTGCTCTAAGTCAAATAACATCGCCTGATATTGTTTATCTATTTTTTTAGCATGCTCATGCAATACTTTACCGGCTTCTGTTAACACTAATTTTTTTCGTGAACGGATAAATAATGGAAACCCAAGTTCTTCTTCAAGTGATTTTATAATTCGACTAATCGCTGGCTGGGTGATGTACAATTGATTCGCAGCTTGCGTAAAACTCCCTGTTTTCGTAACTTCCATAAAATACTGTAAATGCTTGATTTCCACTTTCCTTCTCTGCTCCCCCTAAATGATTATTACCTTTTAAAACGAAAATTTGGCTAGCCACGCCTTTAACGAACCTGGTCTAGTTACGTACCTTATCCGTTAATTTCTTCACTGTCGAGTCTGCTTCTACGCTAGATTTCAGATTTTATTGATGTCTAAAGTTACGTTTCACCTCTTGTAACAAAGCGCTTTCTTTTTTAATGGTACACAACAAACTTTTTAGATAACATGTAAAAACAAATTATCTTACCATCGCTAATTTCTGATTAATCATTTCAAAAAAGCGATCCACCATGTTGATACCGATATAATTTTCTAAGCAATAAATACAACATCCGATCATGTCCAATGTCTATTTGCTCTAGACTTGTCACCCTTCTTTCTCCTTGATATAAGCCTGTTTCACTATGAAGCTCATAAAACCCTCCCACGTACTAAGAATAGTCTGGCATTAATATAATAGTAACACAATTATTTTATTTACATCTTTGTGAAGGTTTATAATTATTATTATTATTGCTAAACTATTAATCAAACTTCTTTATTTTTCTGTAACATTTGCGATGGCATTGTAGCTAGACACAGCTTTTTTATATTTTATCTTTACTTTCATCAAATTTTCATATTCCTTTTTTATACTAGGTGAAGATTTGGTATGAACTTGGAGGACAGCATATGCTATCAACTACTGTGTTAATGACGATTGCGATTAATACAATAAGTATTGCTGCTGGTTTAGCTATTTATTATATAAGTAGCAAACTGGGAGTGAACGAAAGAAAAAAAGTAATCGAGCAGTTAACTTCTTATATCATTAATTTTGTCCTTTTTATTTGGCTGGCAAAAATTATTTGGCAATTCCCCTTGTTTATCTCAGATCCTGTTGCTGTATTAGCTTATCCAAGTAATGCCCAAGCCTTTTATTTGGCACTTTTCCTGATACTCATCCAAATAAGCTATCATCGTAAAAAGCGTGGTCTGAATATCCAAGAATTGCTGTTTCATTTTATTCCAGTATTCCTTTCAGCATCTTTCACCTATCAATTTATTGATATCGTTTGGCTTAATAACCAATTTGCTTGAGGAAATTTTCTATTAATGATGTTCTTGCTTCTCTTATTTTTACGTTTACGAGAACGTCTGCAACAGCGTACACTGATCATCACCATCACGTTATGTTGGGTAATCGGAAAGCTGATTCTGAGCAATCTATTGCCATATACAACCATTTTCGGATATATGATCCACCCACTACTTTATATTGTTGTTGGTATGATTTGCATGGTTTTATTTGTAATTAGAAGAAAGAGGGTGTCTTTATGACAGCGACAGCTGATCTAACAATCTGGTTGGCATTAGGGGCGGGAATGCTTTCATTCCTTTCTCCCTGTACATTACCGATTTTTCCGGCGTATTTATCATATATAACCGGAATGAGCGTTAAAGAACTAGAAACAAATCATCATGTCAAAATAAGAAGCAAACTGCTTATTCATGCGATTTTCTTCTTGCTGGGTGTATCACTCATCTTTATCAGCCTGGGAATAGGGGTTTCGTTCTTAGGTCAATGGATACAAGGACTATTAGCTGGGGAATCCGGCGAATTTATCCAACGAATTGCTGGGATTTTTATTATTATCATGGGATTATTTGTTGGCGGCTGGTTAAAAATTACTTCATTTATGAAAGAGAAGCGATTTCAATTCTCGAAAAAACCAGTTGGCTATTTAGGCACTATTTTTGTTGGAATGGGCTTCGCTGCAGGTTGGACCCCTTGTATTGGACCAATTTTCGCGTCCATCTTAGTCGTTGCAGCTGCTAACCCGACACAAGGGGCATGGTATACGCTCTTCTATGTTATTGGTTTTGCGTTGCCATTTCTCATTCTAACCTTTTTCCTCGGTTCAACACGGTGGATTGTTAAATATAGTGGCATTATCATGAAGATTGGTGCAGTTATTATGATTCTTATGGGGATACTATTATTTTTCGGATTAATGCCAAGAATTTCCGCATTTTTATTAAATCTTGTAAAAGATACGTGGCTGGTAAACTTAGGTTAGGAGGAAGTTTTTATGAAAAAAGCGATACTCATTATTATTATTGTAGGAATGTTTGGTTGGGCGCTTTATGATTTTGTTTTTTCCTCAAATGATACGATTCAAGAAACAAACGGCTCAGACAGTTCCGTTTCAGGAAATAAAATAACATCTGAAGTCAATCAAAGCAATGAGACCGAGAAGACAGGCGATGCCAGTGAGGAGGGGCTGGAAGTCGGTAATACTGCTCCTGACTTTAAGCTTCCTACTCTGGAAGGAGAAACAATTCAATTATCCGATCTGCGTGGTGAACGAGTAATGATTAACTTCTGGGCTACATGGTGTCCGCCATGCCGTGCTGAAATGCCTGATATGCAAAAATTTCACGAGAACAAAGATGTCAACATACTAGCCGTAAATTTAACGGAAACGGAGGGAAGCTTAATCAACATCCAAAATTTTGTTAATGATTATGATCTTACATTCCCTATTTTAAAAGATGAGAACACTGAAGTTGCCAACACATATCAAATTCAGCCTATTCCTACTACCTTTATGGTCGATAGTAAGGGAGTAATCCAATTTAAAGCATTTGGCGCAATGAACTATGATTTGATGGTTCAAGAATTTGAAAAAATGGAATAGCAGGTACTGTACGAAAAAACGCTTTACACATGTAGGATCACTATTTGGAACAAGCAATTGCATTATAGTATCATTTCCTCCTCTAACTCGTTAAACTAATGTTGAGGTGAGATCATGAAACAGACAATTATGGTCGTTGAAGATGATAAAATGATACGAAATCTGATACGTATTTATTTAGAAAAAAATGGCTACGAGGTTGTAGAAGCGGCTGATGGCGAAGAAGCAAAGACTGTATTTTTAAAGTATCACCCCTGTCTTATTATTCTTGATTTAATGCTTCCTAAATTAAGTGGTGAAGACTTCTGTAAATGGGTGAAGGAGCTAGAAAATGGGGAAGTCTCTATCATCATGCTGTCAGCAAAAACAAGCATTGAAGAAAAAATAACCGGCTTAAGAATCGGAGCAGACGATTATATGACCAAACCGTTTGATCCAAATGAGCTCATCGCACATATAGAGGCAGTATTACGCCGTACCGGTCAATTTTGCCAAAAGATTGTAAGTAACGGCC
Organism: Virgibacillus proomii; assembly: GCF_900162615.1. Taxonomy (NCBI): domain Bacteria; kingdom Bacillati; phylum Bacillota; class Bacilli; order Caryophanales; family Bacillaceae; genus Virgibacillus; species Virgibacillus proomii. The sequence goes on from NZ_FUFN01000009.1 coordinate 929,439, forward strand.
TTTGCATCAAACCAAGAAAAGGTGAAGTGCTACTTCATGATGAGCTAATTCAGCTAACAAAATTTGAATTTAACTTGCTTTATGTTTTTATGCAGCATCCTAATATTGTTCTTTCTCGAGAACAGCTTGTCAATGAACTCTACCCTCATTCAGAAAATAACGTGATGGATCGAACCATTGATGCACATATTAAAAAATTAAGAGAAAAAATTGAGGAAGAGCCTGCCAAGCCAAAACGAATTCAAACTGTACGTGGAATGGGGTATAAATTTGTCCAAGCTAATTGAAAAAATAACCAGCTTCCTACCAGTTAGTTTTTTTTGGCGATTAACATTTTTGTATTTCTTAGTTATTGGTGTTGCTTTATTTATTAGTGGCTGGGCACTTTATAACACTGCCTGCTTTTTAGCCGCAGGTGTTGGAAACCTTGATGAACTCAGGCAGCAGCAATTTAATCAAACCTTGTTAAGCTATGTATGGTTATTTGTCGTAATCGCTATTTTCATCGCATCTGCTCTGTACTTTTATTTAACGAAACGCTTATTAAAGCCTATTCGCAGCCTTTTAGAAGCGACTCAACTATTAAAAAAAGGGAAATATCCTAATCCGATCCCCATCGTTAGAAAGGATGAAATTGGTCAGTTAGTCCAACAATATAATGAACTAATCGCACAGTTAAATCGAAATGAAGCAGATCGGAAAAAACTTGTTTCAGATATCTCCCATGAATTTCGCACACCTCTATCCAATCTCAGCGGTTATTTAATGGCTTTAGAATCTGGCGATATCGTCGGAGATCAGAAATTGTATACAGCACTCTACCAAGAATCACAGCGTCTTACCTCCTTATTGGATCAATTTGACCAATTAAAACAATGGGATCAGACTACTGCAAAAACATCTACTAGAAAAGAAATAGCTTCGATAAAACCACTCTTAGAGCAATGCACTTCTATGTTTCAGTGGACATTAAAGCAAGCAAATATGCAGTTAAAACTTCATGTGGAGGCTGCAGATTTATTCATCCACTCAGAAGGAATACAGCAGGTAGTTAGTAATCTATTAGACAATGCAATCCAATATTATAAGGGCTCAGGCACAATTCGTATTCATGGAAGTAAAGAAGGAGCATGGTACAGTATTGCTGTCTCAGGCCCAGGTGTGCCAATACCGGAAAGGGAAAAGGATAAGATTTTTGAACGTTTTTATCGCCTTGAATCATCACGTAGCAGGGACACAGGAGGAGCTGGATTAGGACTCGCAATCGCCAAGGAGATTGTTGAAAAGCACCATGGAAAGATTTGCGTTGCACCTTCCTCTTGTGGCGAGAATACCTTTTATGTAAAACTGCCGTTAAAAAGGGAGATGGGAGGATCTGCGTAAAAGCTTAGGGAGCGATTTATTAAACCTTGAAAATGCTAGCCTCTATTTTTCCCCTAATCTAACTCCTAATGAACGGGTAAACTGCCATTAGAAAAACTTGGCTTGTCGCCAAGCCTTTAGCGAAAGCTGTAGTTTTTCTTATACGATAAAGTGAAGCTTCATTCCGTGGAATGCTTTTTACACGGAATGTTAGTTTGAACGAATCGGGCATTTAGGTGCCGTTTTCTTCCACTTAGACCCTTTTGTACCAACTCAGGATCTTATAGTGGAAGTCCTACGGCACCTTACATGCGGGATAAACTATAAAATTTTATACTTTCCTATTAGTAGAACAAAATGCACATGCTCGGTTAGCAACATACAAACGCCAAGCTTCTGACGAAAAAAAGAGAAACTTCATTCAAGAAACTTTCCTTGTCCTGTAGGCTAAGAACCAATCGGACATTTGACTCTCCGTTATCCCCCATCTAGACTTCTTCGAAAAATTTAAAAGATCTCCGTACAGTCGAAGAAAAAGAAAAAAATACATTCAGATTTCTTTATCATGATGTAGCCAGAAAAGGCAGCCACATGGAATACGGAACCTACACTCGGAATGGCAAAAAAAATATATCTTTACTCTCCTATCAAGATATCTATGACTTTGAAAAAGTAACAGCATTTGTTGGAACAATTGAAATATTTCTAGAAGAAGTGATAATGCTCGAAAAAAAGCATGAATCATCACTTAATGATCTTCCATGAATAATATTTATGGATGAAGATGCACTGGCGTCCCAATTGGTACAAGTTTAGAGAGTTCTAAAACATCCTTGTTATACATCCGTATACATCCATGCGAAACGTCTTTTCCAATTGATGAAGGACGATTTGTTCCGTGGATCCCATAGTGTGGTTTAGAAAGTCCCATCCACATGACACCAAATGGTCCTCCAGGATTAGGCGCCTTATTTACTATTGTATAGGTTCCAACTGGAGTCGGGGTTAGCATTTTACCAACACCAATTGGATATTGCTTTACTACACGCCCATCTTTCAAAAGCGTCAACGTATGCTTTAAGACAGAAACATCAATTAAATATGGCAAACAAAACCACCTCCCTAGCGTATTTTATGTAGAATATGTGATAGAGTGAAACTTGAATTTCGACAGCAAGCAAAGGGTTGATTAATTTGCAAAAAGAAGATGTCATCTTAAAAACGAAACAGTTTGTTTTTCAAGAATTAAATGGGGACGCAAGCGGTCACGATTGGTGGCATATCGTCCAAGTGGCGAAATTGGCAAAAACCATTGCCCTTAAAGAAAGAACAGTCTTTTTATCTGTGAAATGGCAGCATTGCTTCACGATATTGCAGATGAAAAATTGAATAAAAGTGCAGAGAAAGGCTTGTAAAGGGTAGGAAAATGGTTGGAACCTTTTAAAGCTGGATGAAGCACAAATCATGACAATTATTGCTACTATCTCATTAAAGGACGGTGAAGAACCTCCAGTTGAATCGGTGGTAGCAAAAGTCGTTCAAATGCCGATCGTCTCGGGTGCAATCGGCGCCATCGGCGTTGCTCGAACATTTGCCTTTGCTGGTGCAAATAAACAACTTATCTATGATCCTCAAATTGAGCTGAAAACAACAATCACAAAAGAAGGATACCGTAAAATAAATTCAACATCCATTCATTACTTTCATGAAAAACTGTTAAAGCTAAAAGACTTGATAAATACAGATTATGCAAAATAATCGCAGTAGCAAGACATCAATGGATGGAAAGCTTCCAAAGATTTTTTTATCGAATGGGAAGGAAAGTGAACTAAAAAAAATAGGCAATTACATATTCTAAACAATGGAATAGACAGGCTATCTTCTTTTTATTTATTCTAAATCTAAGGAATATAGGCCGAAGAACGTTGCTATTACCTACATCTGAAAAGTCGCAAAAATCAGGGTCTGTCCGATAAGTTCTTAAAAGTAAAGCAGCTAAGAAAATGAAACAAATTTCCTTAGCTGCTTTTTTAAATGGAATCATTTTTATGAAAATAGCGAGCCGAAGACCTGCTACTTTTAGTAAGTTGTGGGCTAATGCCACAATCCCAAACTCGACATGCACCTTGTCGAGCCTCGCAAGGAAAACCTGCGGAACGTCCGATTGCCCTTGTTGTGACCGAACTCACTTTCTACTTCGACTTTGCGCTGAGCGTAGATAGTGGCTTTCTCTTCACATTCAAGGGCTGTTTTTCCAACGCCGATCGGCCCTTCAATAGCAATAAAAGGAATCGTTGTCATTTCTGGCACCTCCCACTCTTTGTACCTAGAACTTTCCTCTATATAGATTTCAAAAGTGCCTATACTAACATTTTTGCACATAATATGAACATGCCAGATAGATTCTTACAAAGTGATTATTGATATTTCACTATAAAAAGTACAGCTTCATGAGTAAACGTGCAACGAAAAAAGAACTTGGCAATGCAGCAATAAAGTAAAATTTCCATCAGTGGGATTTTCTCTTATTCCCCCATACAAGGGGGATCTCAAGCTAAAAGCACGGGTGTCCTCGAAAAAGAAGTTCACTTTTTCTTCGTACGATACTGCTTCAAGAAGCGTTCCTTGTCCTATAGGCTAAGAACCAATCGGACATTTGACTTTCCGTTACCCCCACCTAGCGCTTCTGATTCCTCTTGCTCTGCGAGATGGGGATCAAGACTTGCCAATTAGATGTGGGATATTTTCACATTTCATTGATTTGATTGCTCAAGATATACATGAAATTGCAAACTTCGGAAAATACTAGTGTAAATGAGATCCAAAAGGAGAATTAAAATGAACATAACAAGATACTGCCGATTGGTCCTATTTTTTTCTTGCTTATTTCTTTTCTTATCTGGATGCAACAATAACGAGACAGAACCTTCGAAACAGGAGAGGGACAGCAAGCTGATGACCCATGATGATGAAAATCAGCAACATGTAGAAGAACTTGAAGGAGGATCAGAGTTAGCAAGCAGAGAGCAAACACCGGTATCATTTTGGACATTGCAGCGCGAATATCCTAATAGTATTGCAATTCGAGCAAACAATACAAAAAAGATGGCCATTACCTTTGATGACGGCCCGAGTCAAAAGTACACACCTCTTATATTAGATACGTTAAAAAAACATAACGCAAAAGCAACTTTTTTTATGATGGGATCAAGAGCTGCAGCTTATCCCGATATTGTAAAGCGTATTCATGAAGAGGGGCATGCAATTGGAAATCATTCTTATTGGCACCCAAATTTAAGTGAAGCAAATATTGATCGAATGAAAAAAGAAATTTCAGATACGGAAAATACGATAGCACAAATAGTGAATATAAGACCAAGGCTATTTCGGCCGCCTTATGGCAATTTAACTCGCGAGCAAGTAAAAGTATTAGAACAAATGAATTTATCTGCTATCATGTGGTCAGTTGATTCCTCAGACTGGCAACAGCTTTCCGCTGAACAAATTCAAAAAAATGTCCTAAGCAATATTCACCCTGGTGCCGTTATTTTATTTCATGATGGCGGTCATTGGACACAAGACTTATCTGGTACAGTAGAGGCATTGGATATTATTATTCCGAAACTGCAAAATGATGGTATAGAGCTAGTAACCATTCCGGAACTTTTTCAAATAGAAGGACAAAAATAATATTCGCCTATAGCGAAGCATTAGTGAAGATACTAGCAGTTTGTAAAAAACTCCCTTTTATAAAGTAACATCATAAAGTTAGACCGTACCACTTCTAAGGTCTGAATTCGGTATTGCACCGAGTTCAGGCCTTTTCCTATATTGAACAAATCATTCCTATGCACTCATTATATCCCTACTTGGTGGCCATCCGGAATAGTAGTTGCTTTATTATTAATTATTTCATTTACTAGGTTGCACACAAAATAATACTCGTTTAATAGCGTTTTTCGAAAACAATACTCTATGAGATTGATACTGTTCCATACATATTCTAACTATATGGTTGACCATCCAGTAGGAAAATTATAAGAAAAGCACCTTCAAGTTTAAAGACGGTACTTATCATTAGGACATTTCAGCTTTAAGTCGAAGTACTATTGGTTTTTTATTTTAAATGTTACCATCTGCAGTATTATTTTTTAGCTGGTATTTTGGCGGTCCTGTATGGTTTATCATTTCTTGGATAACTAATATACCTCAAGAAATCTATGAAGCATATTTACAAAAAATAAGGTTACACAAAGAAAGATAAACTGCTGCTTGCTGGTCATCAGCGATACCGCAGCAAGCATGATCGTTACCTAATTTATTATAAAAAAGAAAAAACTCAATCTAACTTTTATGTTTGAAACTATTAGCTGCCGACTAGTACAGGTTAAATTATTATGTATTGCTTATTTTATCCTTTAAATAGGGCCAACCGTATTGTGACGGTTAGCCGAATCTTATCTACTTTTTACAAGTAAGTTAACAGCCTCTTTGATAAGATCGTCCGCATTACCTCCATTTTTTTGTTCTTCGCGAATACAGCGCTCTAAGTTTTGACTAACAACTAAAGCCGCTGTACGATCTATCGCATTTCGTGCAGCAGACATTTGAGCAACAACTTCACGACAGTCCTTTTTTTGTTCCATCATTTTTTGTATCCCCCGAATTTGACCTTCAATACGCTTCATTCGATTAATTACTTTTGTATCATATTCCATTCCTCTGTTGTATCCTCCTCTTTCCCATTACATAAAATGCTGCAATGCTTTGTTATACACAATAATTATTAAAATGGTGGGGTGTTTTCATCTCAACAACATAATAAAACTTTAGCTAATCTCTCTTTTTTACTGTTAATAGATCTCTGACTAGTTCAGTAATTACGTTCTTCATACCATCATATTTATCCAAAATGTTTGCCGAATGCTTTTTTTCCTGAATCTTTTTCCTAAACACCTAATCGACAGACTGAAATTTTAAATACAATTAACGATTGCTATATCACTATATACTCTTCATGATTTATCTTGAGCCGTCGACCAGGAAAGTAAATACTTGGAACGAAATACACGAATGTTCGTATCCATGCCTTCTTCATAAACAGGATAACGTGTAAACGGATTCGGAATGGCAATATTTCGCACTGCTTCAAACGAAGGCTACTAGATAGGGCTATAATGTCAACTCGTGGTGTCTTTCACGCATCCTTTACATTTCATTTGCTAAAATCTATAACGCCTTTAATTACGGCGGAACTCATCTTGTTTAAATATTCCTTCGGTTCGAGCAATATCCATCACTGATCGAATTTCATCCCTCGCTACCGATGTATCCCACTCTTCCCCTCTCGATAACTGCTTAATAATAAAACCAATAATTGCGTTTAATAGCATTGTTAACAGTCGAAAAATAACCACTACAAAACGGATAAACTATACATGCCATTCGATCAGGAAAAGCAGCAGCGTCGGACTTAGGAGTTACTTCTGCAAGATAATAATCGTAACTGTCAAAACTACTGATGCAATCCCAACATAGAATTCTTCACTATATTATTTCCAATTAATATCGATATTATAAATTAATCGGTTTGGAAACTAAACGAAGCAAGTTATTTACCTAGATAGCATCGTTTTTCGCCTTTGTTTGTAATTCAAAGCTGTCCCGCTCCCGGAAAAGAAAAAAGTTATGAATCATAACGCAATGATCGTGAGCGATCACTCCGATTTTTCCCTCTTAAATATACCTTAACTATTTATGAGGGTATGTTAGTCCCCTTCTATCATACATTGATTTTTTATGAAGATAAAGTCAAAGTGATACATTGAAAGAAAATTCACTTCCTAAAGAAAGTTAAAAATCTATCCAAAAATAACACGAAGCACAGAAAATTGTGTAAAAAGATTCAATCTTTGGTGAAAAATATGATAAAATAGGAAAGATATTTTTATTATATACAACAAGAGATGACATCTAGAATGACGGAGGATTTTATGAAGAAAATTTTACAAATAGCTAGTGCATTTATTGGAATTATTGTCGGGGCGGGGTTTGCTTCTGGTCAAGAAATTTTGCAATACTTTACAAGCTTTGGTTATAAAGGAACGATCGGCGCTATCATTGCTACAATTTTATTCGCTTATTTAGGGATGATACTGACAAGACTTGGAAGCCGAGCTCAAACGACCTCTCATAGAGAAGTGATTTACTTTATTAGCGGGCGAAAAATTGGTGTAATTGTTGATTATATTATCGTCTTTACTCTATTTGGTGTTGGTGTCGTCATGATTGCTGGTGCTGGTTCCATTCTCAACCAGCAATTTTCGCTTCCCTCATTTGTCGGAATTACGTTAATGACTATTATTGTTATGCTGACTGTTATGCTTGATGTCCATCGGGTTGTTTCCATCATTGCAAGCATTGCACCTTTTTTAATTCTTACTGTAATGGTTATTTCCATGTATAGTTTATTTACGGTTGACACCCCATTACGCGAAATGGAATTTATTGCAACAGATCAGCCATCTGCTGTTTCTCATTGGTTACTATCAGCGATTAATTATGTATCCTTTAACATTGCTTTAGGAGCTTCCATGGCGCTGGTTATGGGCGGAGCGGAAAAGAATAAACGTACGGCTACAATTGGCGGTCTATTAGGTGGATTAGGAATTGGAATATTAATTGTATTTAATCATTATGCTATCTTTTCCAATATAAGCATGGTAGCTGAATATGAGATGCCAATTTTAAAAATTGCAGATGACATATCGCCAGTATTAGGTATTATTTATTCCATTATTCTGTTTGGAATGATTTTCAACACTGCTGTCAGCATGTTCTTTTCTCTAGGTTCTCGCTTTATGCCAAATGGAACACCAGCATTTCGCCGATTTAGCATTATAACGATTCTAGCTGCTTTTGCTTTAAGCTTTGTTGGTTTTACCAAATTAGTTTCGCTCTTTTATCCGATTATCGGGTATTTAGGCTTCTTCTTAATAATTGTTCTGATTATTGCTCCATTTCGTATGAAAGCATGGAAAGCGGAAAAGAATAGTTATTAAAATATAGTAACCTTTTTTGGAAGTAACTGATTGAAATGTTTCATAGCACCAACAAAATAACAAGGGGAATGATTATGTTTTTTTATCTGCTCATTGAGTATTTAACTGACTAAATACATATGGAGACTTTGACAGGATTTGGTATTCATAAAAGCGATTTGTAATGTATGCGAGACAAAAATCATGTAAGAACGAAAATCAAAGTTTACAAGTTGTGCAATCTAGATAAAGCGAAACTTCCTTCAAGAGGACTTTTCCTTCATTCCCCATTGATAGAAGTAGAACTTGCAACGTCCTTGAAAAATCGCGATGTATCGCTGTCGTGTTTTTTCTTGTCCTGTCAACCCGAACAAATCGAGCATGTAGGTGCCATTATCTTTGAAGCGGGATGCTTAGGGCATCTTAAATACGGAATAAATTGGGAGACAGACGATTGTTTTAGTATAATAGTATATGTATGCTAGAACACTTTACTTGGAGGGAAGCACGTTGCTTAAAAAATGGCTTCACGAATCAAAGTATGCTGTCGTATTTACTGGAGCAGGAATGTCAACCGAAAGTGGATTACCTGATTTTCGGTCTGCCAATAAAGGACTTTGGAAACAACAGGACCCCAATAAAATTGCAACAACCGAAGCATTAAATACGAATGTAGAAGCATTTATTGACTTCTATCGGGAACGAGTATTAAAAGTTAAAGCTTATGAACCGCATAAGGGACACTATATTTTAGCCGATTGGGAAAGACAGGGTTTAATAAAATCTATTATTACGCAAAATGTAGACGGCTTTCATCAGCAGGCTGGAAGTAAACGAGTTGCCGAACTTCACGGTACCCTGCAAAAGCTCCACTGCCAATCTTGTGGTAAAGAATATAGCAGTGAAGAGTACGTAAATAAAGATTATTATTGCACGTGTGGAGGTGTTTTACGTCCTTCCATTGTCCTATTCGGTGAAACCTTACCTATGGAAGCTTTTCAGTTCGCATTAGAAGAAGCAGAAAAAGCAGATTTGTTTATTGTATTAGGATCTTCTTTAAGTGTAACACCGGCAAATCAATTTCCGTTAATCGCAAAAGAGCATGGAGCAAGGCTTGTGATTATTAACCGTGAACCTACTCAGCTTGATGACTATGCTGACCAAGTTATTCATAATCGGGCAATCGGCGAAATATTAGCTGAAATCAACTAAAATTTTGTTTCTTTTACTTGGAATTGGAAGAATGCTTTTTCTTTCAAAGAAGGCTCTTCCAGACCATTCCTATCTTCTTAACGTTTGCTTTTGTGCTTTCATATAAAGAGCCAGTGCTTGTTATCGCACTGGCTCTTTAGTTTCATGATGCCATCCATTTCGGCGGCGTATTTTTATCCCAGAAAATTTCTCCAACTTCATAATGCTTCTCAAAGTCGTCATCTTTTAAATGGTAATGAAAATTAAACCAATATCCCTCTAAAGGTCGATGATCCCTGCGCACATGAAACTTAGCAACCGTTTCTTCGTTATGATAATCATAAATATGAAAAATCCGCTCACCGTATCCCTTTGCAGGTTGTTCAGTTATACCATAATAAGAAATTGGTTCTCCATTTTCATCTAACATAACCGTTTGCATAACTTCTTCAATTTTTGGCAAAATAACAGTTGTAAATTCATCACCAATCCGACCGGCAATTCGCGGTCCCATTTTAAGCATTGTCTGTTCCTTCACCTTTTCCGTAAGCTTCTCCATCGCCGAAGTAGAAAGTTCCTCTTCTATTGAAGATGAGGGTTCTTCTGCTACAGTAGTCTGGATGGATTCATCCAACTTCGAATCAGTATCATAGTTCTCTTTATCTTCATTTGCTTCAGCCGTTAATGATACTGGAACATACATTCCAAGTGTCATAATTGTAATGAGCATTACGGCTAGTTTCTTTATCCATTGCTTCATTATTTGGTGCCCCTTTATTTAATACATGTTTTTTAAAAATGGAAATCCTGGTAAATTCGCTTCGGTACGAGTTCTGCGAATAAATTACTTGTAGTTAGATAGATGAATAAAACAATGAGCGAAATCGCCGTTCCTTTTTACCGGATTTTTAAATATCCTCTATTACTTAAATTTTATCACTTCTCACTTATTTGTCTACAAAATTATAACAATTTAATATATTGTTAAAGACTATGCAATAAAATGAAATTTCATCATCCCTTTAAATCCCTACTAATAACAACTAAAAAAAGTACAAGTGCTCGGTTAACCAAATACAAACCGAAAAGCTTCTGAAGGGATAAAGTGAATCTTCAATCAGTGGGGAGATTTCTTTTATCCCCCTCTAATTATGAGAATGAACAGAATCGAACATTTAACTTGCAGTTGGTTCCGCCACTTATCCTCCTATTTTCGCCTCTTAGCATGAAGAGGCAGGTCTTACTACCAAGTTACATGCGGATAAAGTAGAACTCATTCAAAAATCGGCTTATCTCCTTGAAAAAGAAGAACGCTTGTTCTGCACACGATGCATCACTGCCGTAGCTTTTCTTGTCCTTGAAAAACGCGATCTGTCGCTGTCATAGCTTTCCTTATCCTTAAAAAGGAGAGCGCTTTCTGATTGCGATGTATTGCTGCCGTAACTTCTTCTGTCCTGCCGCCCAAACATTCGAGATTTTAGGAGCTGTTTTCCTCATAAAGTTCACAAAATAATAAGCAACTTTTTTAAAATGAGAGAAAATACGATACCTTAAATGCCGAATCAATAAAAATTTGCTTTATAATTACATGTACGTTCATGAAGTATCCGATTTTCATTACGATAAGAAAATGCTTCACAAAAAACAGTAATATGCTTCTCTTTAGAAAACAAACCTGACATTCGTTATGCAGGCGACAACTCTGGTTTATCCACAAAAGTGGTATGGTTTGAAATTCATTTCTATGCTGAAATTCAAATATGCGCCTGTATAAATACAGGCGTTTAATGATCCTACTCTTTTTCCGCAGATTTAATGGAACGGTTAGCTAGCCCCGTTTCTTTTTCGGGAATTTGATAGCCTTAACTAACAACATGCGCTATAACTGACGATGTAATGCTCTTTTTCCATCATAGCAATAAAGCATTTTTTTATCTTCAATAACTGTTTCCAGATAAACATGTCGCCCCCATAATCGATAAATATAAGGGAGAACATGTTCTAAATAATGGACATCTAACTCTGTTCCTTCATAATGGTGAACAAGATATAACTCCCCATTTCGTAAATAATCACCATTCTCTACAGTTATATAAGGAAACCCGCCATTTATCCGCATTGCAACAAGCTGATCACGAACTTTTTTATAATCTTTTGTCGTGATTTGATAATTTCTACCTTTTTTCTCAAAGAGATATAAATCCTCACGCTGCACAAGCTCTTTCGTCAAATAATTTCGAATGAAAGAAATATCAGAATCCAACTCCCTGACTTCAAATAATTTCTTCCGACCTGAGTTCGGCTTTATTCCTAATCGCTTCATTTCTTCTGTCGGATGATCATAGCGGTACTCGATATCCTCTAAAATTTTTAATCCAAGATAATATGGATTAATTTGATGTTTGGAAGGCTGCACCACACCTGCATTTAGAGTCGCAAATTCAATAGTTTCCTCACTAGTTAAATCCATTTCTCGTAATATTCGTTGATGCCAATACGATGCCCAGCCTTCATTCATTATTTTTGTCTCTAATTGTGGCCAAAAATATAACATCTCCTCTCGCATCATCGTTAATATATCTCGTTGCCAATCATCCAGTTCTTTGCTATATGCTTCAAGAAATAGTAGCAGGTCCTTCTCCGGCTTTGGCGGAAACTTCTTCCGTTTCTGTTTTTCCCGTGTATCATCTTGTTTAGGTGCTTCATCTAAATCCCACAGATCATCGTATGGTGTGATTCTCCTAGCCGGCTTCGTTTCTTCTTCCATCTTATCGTTTATTGATGGCGGGCGAATGAGTGACGGGTCAATATGCTCCTGAATAGCAAGTACGGCATCAAGAAATTCCTCCACCTCCCGCTCTCCATACACCATTTCATAATACGCTATTCGCTCGGCAGTTGCTGTCATACTCTCGACCATATCCCGTCTCGTATTGGAAAAGCGGACATTATTTTTGAAAAAGTCGCTATGTGCCAAAACATGTGCGATGATTAATTTATTTTGAATTAAACTATTTGTATCTAACAAAAAGGCATAGCACGGATCCGAATTAATAACCAGTTCATAAATTTGGCTAAGCCCTAGATCATATTGCAGCTTCATACGATGAAACTGTTTACCAAAACTCCAATGGCTAAATCGTGTTGGCATACCGTACGCCCCAAATGTGTAGATAATATCAGCAGGACAAATTTCATAACGCATTGGATAAAAATCTAACCCGAAACCAGCAGCTATTTCTGTAATTTCAGCAATTGCATCATGCAGTTCTTTGTTAGTGTCAGTCACTCGATTATCCCCCCGTTGCAGTTTGTATAGTTTATGAACAAGAAGGGAAATGATGACTGTCAGAAGCTCAACAGATTCATTTATTGATTCTTATTTTAATGGACTTATTTCTTCCTTGCTTAACAAACTAGTAATGGGATGTTTCCACTCAACTTCGGTATCCCCCAACTTCGAGAAATTCTCTCCGTCTTTAATGCGGTCCCTCAACTTCGAGACCTCCCGATTTGGATGCGGGACCTCTTGACTTAATTTGAAAGATTTCATACGTATATTATAATCCTTTAACATTTTGAGAACCAGTGCTTCTCGTTTTTACGAGTTCAATTCATCTATACAAATCTATAAATTTTTTTAATAATTTATAAAAAAACTATTGCTATTTTTGGGAAGTTCCCATATAATTTTGCACACAGGAAACTTTTTATATTTTGTAAAACATTTTCATTACACGAAACAATAAACTAGCAAGCGGATGCTAGTAAATTTTTAAGTTCTTGTTGCGTTAGGTAAAAATTATTAGAAAGGGGAATAAAAATGAAGAAGATCGTTTTATTTAGTTTTATTATACTTCTTGTTATTGGTACTTTTGGTTGTGCTACAGATTCCAAAAATGCCAGTGGATCAAGCGAACAGCCACATCAAATAGTCACGACAACCTCACAAATTGGTGACATAGCAAAAAATATTGGAGGAGATTTCGTCGAAGTAAATAGCTTAATGGGTCCAGGCACAGATCCGCATTTATATAACGCCGTCCAAGGAGACATTCAAAAAATGACAGATGCTGACATCATTTTCTACAATGGGCTACATTTAGAAGGACAAATGGGAGAAATATTTGCCAAAATGAAGCAGGAAAAACTGACAATTCCTGTGGCTGAAAATATACCAAAGGAAAAATTAATACATGACCCTGATAATCCTAAGGTTAGTGATCCTCATGTTTGGTTTGATATCGATTTATGGAAATACGCGGTAGAAGCAGTTCAAGATGGATTAATAGAATTGGATCCGGATAATAAAGAAACATATACGAAAAATACCGAAGCCTATCTAAAAGAATTGGACAAGTTACAGGCTTATGCAGAAAAGAAATTCAATGAACTACCTGAAGAAAGTCGTGTGCTTGTAACCGCGCATGATGCTTTTAATTACTTCGGAAAAGCTTTTGGTTTTGAAGTAATAGGTTTACAAGGGCTTAGCACAGAGTCTGATTATGGAGTGAACGATATTCAACGGATTATTGATGTATTAGTAGAAAGAAATATTAAAGGTGTATTTATAGAAAGTAGTGTATCAGAACGATCTATTAATGCTGTCGTAGAAGGTGCGAAAAAGGAAGGGCATGAAGTATCGATCGGTGGCGAGCTTTTTTCTGACGCAATGGGTAAAGAAGGAACAGAAGAAGGTACTTACATTGGTATGTTCAAACATAATATTGACACCATTGTTGATGCATTGAAATGAGGTGATTTATATGTATGCATTAAAAGTCAATCATATTTCCGTAACCTATGATAAACAATTAGCATTGGAAAACGTGTCTTTTGCAGTTCCAGAAGGGTCAATGACAGGGATAATTGGTCCAAATGGTGCTGGTAAATCAACTTTGATTAAGTCCATTTTACAACTGCTACCAACGATTTCCGGAGATGTAACTGTATTTGATAAGCCAATCCATGAACAAAGGAAAATCATTGGCTATGTACCACAGCGCAGCGAAGTAGATTGGGATTTCCCAACGAATGCACTAGATGTAGTACTAATGGGAAGATATAAACATATCGGATTGTTTAAGCGAGTATCAAAAAAAGAAATTACGTGGGCGAAGCATTGCCTGGAAAGAGTTGGCATGCAGGACTATGCCTCCCGCCAGATTAGTCAATTATCTGGTGGACAACAGCAACGCGTCTTTCTTGCTCGAGCAATGGCACAAGATGCAAAAATTTATTTTATGGATGAACCATTTGCAGGAGTGGACGCTTCTACAGAAAAAGCGATCATTGAATTAATGAAGGAGTGGAAGCGCGATGGCAAAACTGTTTTAGTCGTACATCATGACTTGCAAACAGTGAATGATTATTTTGATCATGTTCTTCTATTAAATAAGACACCGATTGCTTACGGGAAAACAAGTTTGGTGTTTACATTAGACAATTTGGAAGCGGCTTACGGAGGAAAAATTGCATTTTTACAAAGAGAAGCTCAGGCAGTAAAGGAGAGCACCTGAGATGGACACATTAACATCTTTATTTTCTAGTGCCAACCTGCAATGGGTGCTGGTCGGCAGCATCTTGCTTGGATTTGCCAGTGGTATCATCGGCAGCTTTGTCCTGTTAAAAAAACAAAGCTTGATTAGTGATGCGATGGCTCATGCCGCACTTCCAGGGGTCTGTATGGCTTATCTTATCTTTCAAATGAAATCCGTACCAATTCTATTAGCAGGGGCTGCTGTTACTAGTTTAATTGCAACCCATTCTATTCAATCCATTGTTGACAAATCACGCATTAAAACAGATGCTGCCATCGGTATTGTTATTTCCGTGTTTTTCGGTCTCGGTATTGTTCTGTTAACATACATTCAACAACACTCAGCAGGAAACCATGCAGGATTGGATACATTTATCTTTGGGCAAGCAGCTTCACTGGTAAAAAGTGATGTAGAACTAATTGCCATTGGTGCGTTAGTTTTAATTATCATCACCGCACTATTTTTTAAAGAATTTAAGATTAGTATTTTTGATCCGCAATTTGCCAAAGGTATGGGGTTACCGGTAACTTTTTTTAACGGCGTACTATTATTTCTTGTCGTAGCCGTTGTCGTGATCGGTATTCAGATGGTTGGGGTTGTGTTAATCGCTGCACTATTAATTACGCCGCCCATATCAGCTAGATACTGGACAGATCGACTCGGCTGGATGACGATACTGGCCGGAATATTTGGCGCCATATCCGGTGTAAGCGGAGCCGTATTAAGTACAGTCATTCATAATTTGCCTACAGGTCCAATCATCGTTTTAAGTGCTTCCATTATTTTTCTTTTTTCCTTATTTTTTGGAGCGAGAAAAGGGATTTTGTTTAAAGGAGGGAAGCGATCATGACATATACATTTTGGATTCTTTTAACCGGATGCCTTGTCGGTGTCACTTGTGGCGTAACAGGTGCCATTCTTGTGCTACGGAAGATGGCAATGATTGCTGATGCAATTAGTCATACCGTTTTGCTGGGGATTGTTGGCGCCTTTTTTATAACTCAAACGATTAGCGGTATACCGATGTTAATTGGGGCAGGAATTGTGGGTATTTTAACTGCTATTTTTGTAGAAATGCTGAATTCCTCCGGGGTGCAATCAGATGCTGCGATTGGTGTTGTCTTTACCTCTTTATTTGCCTTAGGTGTAGTGCTTATTTCATTTATCGGTGATCAAGTACACTTAGACATTCAGCATGCGTTAATGGGTGAAATTGCTTTTGTCCCTTGGAATACCCTAACTATAAATGGGGCTGATTACGGTCCAATAGCTGTATGGATGCTCGGCGGTGTATTAACGATAAATTTACTCTTAATTACGTTATTCTATAAAGAAATTAAAATGTCAACATTCGATCCGCAGTTTGCTACTTTAATTGGGGTTCCGGTAGTAATGATCCACTACCTATTAATGACAATGGTGTCATTGTCAACCGTAGCTTCTTTTGATAGTGTCGGCGCTATTTTAGTAGTAGCAATGTTGATCGTTCCAGGGGCTACCGCCTATTTATTAACCGATCGCTTTCTAGTCTTATTAATTTTAAGCGGTGTGATTGGCATCTTGTCTGCGATACTGGGCTACTCGTTTGCCGTCCAATTCAATGTATCTATTGCAGGTTCCATGGCAGTAGCGACAGGTGTGTTCTTTCTTGGAGCATTTTTATTTAGCCCAAAGCAAGGTGTGATTATAAAAAAATTGCGAAAGTCCGGGAAGACAATAGAACAACAGAAAGCAGAAGCGTAGATCAGGATTTTATAAAGTAAATTGGTCAATTTGTTGAAGCCATATCAACCTTTGAGAGACCTTATTTCAAAAAAGAGAAAAAGCAGTCTAATGGGGGAGAGTAATCAACCAACTTAGAAACTTCAATAGGGAAAATTAAACACTAAACACCCTTCATTTAAGAGAAAAATTTTGCTTATCGTACATGAACAAGCCTATCCTATGATCTGCATATATTTATGCTAAATAGAAACAGCCAAGGTGAATAAACTCATTTCCTTGGCTGTTTCTGATCGTTTTCTCTTAACATCCGCCTCTAACTTCTACATTATCTCCTTTAACAACCTTATCGGAATTCAACAGGACGACTGACGCTCAAAAGTTTAGCAAGGGGTTCCTCTCGACAAAAAGACTTAACAGTTCAGCTGTTTTCATCTTAGATTAAGCGCCCTCCATCTGGACACATCTACGTAAATAATTGCATAGAACTTTTTTGTATGATTTATTTTCATTTCGGGAAAAGCTATACAAGGAGGGATCAACATGGAGCAATTTATAACAATTGAGCAATTAAACACCCTATTAAAAAAATGGAATGGCAAGCGAATAAAAATTGCTAAACAGGAACTGGATGATTATGATGAAATTTTCCTCGATTTATCTAATATCTCCTATGCAACGAACAAGAGAAGAATCGATGATTATGAGCCAGTATATACACTGCGGCTAAATGGTTCTGGTCAAATTGAAAACGCCGCCCATCATTACGAGCCGCTGCCTAATCCAAGATATGAAATACCTTTAGAAGATACTTCCTTATATCAGTTTGATGGAGAGCAATTTTCATTGATTACTGATCGTGCGATATACACAATCGAAGTTCTTAACTAGTGAAACACCGGCACTACTAAGATGATACGAATCACGAAAGCAATGCCGGTTCTCATCTATATAACAGCAGTCTCTTTCTTAAATATTGCTTTTAATGCCTCGTAAATATCCGTTTTTTCTTTAATTATATAATAGCGAAATTTCGGATCATCAATCTCTTCAAACGCTCGCATTAAAGTTGATTTGCGATGGTAACTGTTTACCTCTCCATAACCAAACATACTGGATAAGCTCATCATCTCTTTAACTAGTTCAATACATGTCGGGTTATCAGATGTCATATTATCACCATCGGAAAAATGAACCGGATAAATATTATAACGAGAAGGAGGGTAGTTAGAATTGATTAGCTCCAATGCTTTGTAATAAGCAGATGAGCAAATCGTACCACCGCTTTCCCCTTTGGAAAAGAAATTCTCCTCTGAGACAATTTTAGCTTCCGTATGGTGAGCAATAAATTCCATTTCCACGGTTTCATATTTGGTACGTAAAAAACGAGTCATCCAATAAAAGAAGCTACGAGCTGCATACTTTTCAAAAATGCCCATCGAAGCACTTGTATCCATCATGGCTAACACAACTGCTTTTGACTCTGGTTTTGTTACCTCATTCCACGTCTTAAAGCGTAAATCATCCTGATTAATTGGTGTGATTCCGGGCTTTCCCGCTTTAGCATTTCGCTTAATCGCCGTTAAAATCGTCCGTTTTTTATCAATATTTCCCATCAACCCTTTTTTTCGTACATCATTAAATTCAATTTTTTCGGTGACGATTTCTGCTTGTTCTTTTTCTTGTAAATTAGGTAATTCCAGTTCATGAAACAGGACATTCTCAATTTCCTCTACAGATACTTCTGCTTCATAGTAATCTGTGCCTGGCTGATCACCAGCCTTTTTTCCATTTCCTCCTCCTTGTACATTATCACCCGGGGCTCTTCCTATAATATCGCCAACTTGGCTATCTCCCTTTCCTTGTCCAACATGCTTTATATGATTGTAGTTATAGCGTATTTTATATTCATCTAAGGAGCGGATCGGAATTTTTATAACTTCTTTTCCATCCGACATAATAATATTCTCTTCACTTACTAAGCCCGGTAAATTATTTTTAATCGCATCCTTTACCTTATCCATATGACGCTTTTGGTCTTGATAACCTTTGCGATGGAGGGACCAATTTTCTTTTGATACGACAAAACTTCCTTTTTCCTCTTGCATCTTTTCCCCTCCTTAAAAGTGATCCTATCTTCCATTGTTTTTTATATTCTATGCATGCACACCTCAATTATTGCATTATTTGGACTATTAGGACATTCATGTCAAGATACTTCTAAGTAAAGAACATCCTCTCCTTCAGCAACATAACCACTAAAGAAGAGGATGGTTTTTTCCGACAACAAATCAAATTCCTTATCGATTTAATAAACTTCCAACATAACGTAATAACTCATTGGCTGAAATAGAATTATAGCCATGTTCATCAATTAATCTGGCAATGACTTCATTAATTTTTTTCAATTGGGATTCATCTGGTGTTTTAGAAGAAGTGGTAATTTTGACAACATCTTTTAAATCGGCAAACAGCTTTTTTTGAATCGCTTCACGCAGTCGTTCATGCGAATTGTAATCAAATCGCTTCCCTTTTCGTGCAAATGCTGAAATACGAATTAGAATTTCTTCACGGAACGATTTCTTCGCATTTTCAGAGATACCAATTTGTTCTTCAATCGAACGCATCAACTTTTCATCTGGATTCATTTCCTCACCAGTTAACGGATCTTTTAATTTATTTTTATTACAAAAAGCTTCTACATTATCGAGATAATTATTCATTAATGTTTTTGCTGATTCTTCATAAGAATACACAAATGCTTTTTGCACTTCTTTTTTCGCAATTTCGTCATACTCCCTCCGAGCGATGGAAATATAATTCATATATGTTTCTTTATCTTCGTCAGAAATCGATGGGTGCTGACTTAACCCGTCCTTCAATGCGCGTAAAACATCTAATGCATTAATTGCGGGAACATCTTTACGAATAATCGCTGATGAAATTCGATTAATCACATAACGAGGATCAATTCCGTTCATTCCTTCAACGGGAAATTCCTTCTTTAACTCATCTACATCCGCTTGATTAAATCCTTCCACACTTTCTCCATCATACAGGCGCATTTTCTTAATAAGGTCAATGCCTGGTTTTTTAGAATCCTCCAATCGCGTCAAAATGGAAAAGATGGCGGCTGCTTTTAGAGCATGTGGAGCAATGTGTACATGAGCCATATCGCTTTCCTTAATCATCTTTTCATAAATTCGTTCTTCTTGACTGACTTTTAAGTTATATGGAATTGGTATAACAATAATTCGGGAATGTAATGCCTCATTCTTTTTGTTAGCAATAAATGAACGATATTCCGCTTCATTCGTGTGAGCTACAATTAATTCATCCGCACTAATCAAGGCGAATCTGCCTGCTTTAAAATTTCCTTCTTGGGTCAGTGACAGCAAATGCCATAAGAATTTTTCATCACATTTAAGCATTTCTTGAAATTCCATCATTCCCCGATTTGCTTTATTCAGTTCGCCATCAAAACGATACGCACGGGGATCTGATTCAGAACCGTATTCTGCAATGGTGGAAAAATCAATGCTTCCTGTTAAATCAGCAATATCCTGCGATTTAGGGTCGGACGGACTAAAGGTGCCAATCCCCACCCGCTTATCTTCTGATAGAAAAATCCGCTCCACTCGAACATCTTCAATCCTTCCATCATATTCCTTTTCCAATCGCATCGTATTCAGTGGTGATAAGCTTCCTTCAATACGAATCCCATACTCATTATAAAAATCCTGGCGTAAATGTGGTGGAATGAGATGTAAGGGATCTTCATACATGGGACAAGATTTTATTGCGTATACAGCGCCCTCATCCGTACGTGAATATTTCTCTAATCCTCGTTTCAACATTGTTACAATGGTAGATTTTCCCCCGCTTACTGGTCCCATAAGCAATAAAATTCGCTTTCGGACGTCTAAACGTTTAGCAGCTGGGTGAAAGTATTCTTCAATTAACCTTTCAATGGCTTCTTCTAACCCAAAAATCTCCTCCTCAAAAAAGTGATAGATTTTTTTACCATCTTGTTCTGTAATTCCGGCATTTTTAATCATATTATAAATTCGGGAATGAGCAGTTTGTGCTACTTCAGGTTTTTTCTTTAAAATTTTTAAATATTCCGCGAATGTTCCTTCCCATTTCAGCTTTTGCTCTTCTTCACGATAGCTTTTCACTTTATTTAATATATCCATTAGATCCCTCCATCAAGGTCGCGGTTTACTCATACTATATGCGGAGGGGTGATGGATGATTACCCGCAAAATGAAACTTTCGTCTGTCCAATCCGCCTCTCATCCATGATTTCTATGGGAAGTTCACTGCCCTTTCGCATTGCTTTCCTCTGACCTTAATGCAATCCAAAAGAACAATTTCTCATTATGTTAAAACTTAACCTTCACTCATCACTTTTCGGTCATGATCAAAATAGACAAACCGACGAATACCTTGCAGTACCGTCGGTTAAAAAAGATTTTAATGGCGTACAGATGATGGGAAATAGCGATTTTTTAATCTTGTTGATAGAATCTCAAGGATAATCGCAATAAGCAATATTGCATACGTAATAAGCCCAACCTCACTGAGATCAAAATAAAATCCGGAAGCCATAAATAATTCAAACCCAATTCCGCCAGCGCCGGCGGCTGCCCCCATAGCAACCGCTACAGAGAAGTTAATTTCAAAGCGCAAGAAGGTCCAGGATAATAAATATGTACATGTAGAAGGAAGTACCCCATGAGTCACCACATGCCACCAGTTGGAACCGGTAGCTTGTAAAGCTTCTAATATTCCTTTATCCACCTCTTCGAATGCCTCCGAAAAAGCCTTTACTAAATAGGCAATGGAATGAAACAGCATCCCCAACACAGCTGCTTCACTACCAAGTCCGGCAGCAATAGCAAAAATCAACACCCATAACACAGTTGGTACCGCCCGAATAAATGCAACCATAACGCGAACAATCTTTGTCAGCCATTCCTTCGTTAAGTTAGTTGCTGCCAATAATGCTAAAAATAGTGCAATCACTGCACCTATTACTGTAGATAGAACAGCTAGACCTAGTGTCACCCCAACTTGATATATCGCTTCTTGCCAAGTAAAGTGATTCAGTGCCGGCTCCAGAAACATAACCCGTAAATTATAGGCTGTCTCTGCTATCGCTGTACCTAAGTCAAGACCCGTATAATCAAAAAATAAAAATCCAACAATCGTTAAGATTATTAATAAGGCAATGGTGATACGCAGGATCAGTTGGTGCTTGCTATGTGCTTTTATGGATATACGACCATCTTTTTTACGCTTTATATATGCTGGATTTGTGACAGTTTCCATTACATAATCACCTTCCGTATATAGTTTGACATTAATTCAATTAAAATTACTGCAAGGACAATACTGAAGGTAACAAGCGCAACTGCATTATAATTCATCGATTTATAATACATATCAAACGTATATCCGATACCGGTTCCAGTCAAAATTCCGACAAGGGTTGCACTACGGATATTTGTTTCAATCATAAATAATATCCAACTGATCATTTGTGGCAGGCTTTGCGGAATTACCGCTTTATTTACAATATGAAAATACGTGGCACCTGTAGCGGTCAACGCCTCAACAGAGCTATAGCTTGCCTCATCAATGGATTCAATAAATGCCCTCGTTAAAAAACCTACCGTACCAACAAATAAAGCTAAATAACCGGTTACTGAATTTTGACCAAAGGAAAGTAGTAAAATCAACGCCCATGCGACCACCGGGATGTTTCTAGATATAGATGCAATAAATCGAGCTAACGTACTAAGGAAACCATTGATACTAGTTGTTTTGGACCCCATTATTCCGAGAAAAACGGCAACAACAGCGGCTGTCGTTGTTGCTGCAATGGACATAAAAATGGTCTCACTCAGCTTCTCCAAAATAGTTGGCAGCTTCTCTAACGACTCTTGTGTAATTAACAAATTACCAAACATCCAGCCAATTGCCTGCGGAAACGCAGCAAATCCGCGAATAAAATTAAAATCAGTTATTACCGCAGATAAATACGTAATAGCTATTACTGTCAGCAACAGGATGGTTATTTGCCATTTTCGTTTTTGCATCACTTTTTCATTCACCGTAGAATTCCCCTTACACTGTAATTAGTTCCCGCGTTTGTATTCCATAAATTCGATGAATCCAATCCTCTGTCAGCTGTAAATTTGGTCCATCAAAGACAATTTCCCCTTGGTTCAAGCCGATAATGCGATCGGAGTATGCTTGAGCTACCTCAACTTGATGCAAATTCACTAAACAGGTAATACCCAATTCCGAAGTGATCGATTTTAAATGATCCATAATTATCTTTGAAGAATTAGGATCTAGGGAAGCAATTGGCTCATCACATAAAACAAGCTTTGGATCTTGAATTAGTGCTCGAGCAATCCCTACCCGTTGCTGCTGTCCGCCACTTAATTGGTCACAGCGCTTGTAAGCATGTTCTGCAATTCCCAATTTATGCAATAAGAAAAAGGCATGTTCCTTTTCATCCTCCGTAAATCTTCCCAGCATTCCTTGCAAGGTGGATTTATAACCGAATCGCCCATGCAATACATTCTCAATTACAGTTAAACGTGGTACTAAATTATAATGCTGAAATACCATGCCAATATTTGTCCTTACTTGCCGCAAAGCACGCTTTTTTAGGTTGGCAACATTTTGATTGTCAAAGATAATATCGCCCTCACTAATCGAAACTAACCGATTAATACATCGTAAGAGCGTTGACTTTCCAGCACCAGAAGGCCCAATAATTGAAACAAATTCTCCAGCATTCACATGAAATGAAATATCCTTCAATACTTTTGTTTCTGAATCATACGATTTACTAAGCCCTGCGATTTGTAATAACGTCATGGTAGGCTCCCTCCCAATTGTTTGAATGTTTGAATATAGAGGATGTCCCCATAACCATGTGTTCAAAAAAGGAGTTTAAAATGGTCAAAAAGATCCATACACAGGGGACTTCCTAATTGTCCTTACACTTCGCTATTAAATTCAGCTGCATCGATTTAACTTCAACGCTAAAATTTTATCCATCTCACGTACGGAGAAAACCCAAGTGCTTTTTGAACCATTCTCTTTTTAAGGACATCCTCTTAGAAAAACTTGGCTTGTCACCAAGTCTTTATGGCTAAAGCAATCGTTTTTCTTATACGATAAAGCCTAAAGTTTTATACTTTCCTATACTATAAAAGATTTTTTAGTTACTCTAATTCACGAATAGGATCAAACCAGTCATCTTCTACCGGAGCAAAACGTTCCTTATCTGTTTTAAAGAATAATGCACTGTCACCGGATTCCTCTGGAACAAAAATACCTTCATTATTAGCGACATCATCTGAAGTAAGTGCCTCTTGTATTTTCTTATAATCACCTTCACCTAAAGCATCCATATTGGCTGCAAATGGTGCATTCAGCACTGGGGTTACGCTCATTAATGTAAATTCTTTACCAGTTACTTTATTAAATGGTTCTTCCGCATTATCCTTTACTTGATACACAGAGCCAACCGTATTCGCTTCACCTTCTGCAACGTCAACATAATTTTCTACACATGTATCACAAAATGCAGCTATATCTGCATTTCCGGATAACAAATTGACTGCTGAACCTTGATGAGAGTTGCCAAATAACACTTGTGAAAACAGCGGCCCACCTTCCATGAGGTCTTCCTCTGTCAAATCTTTATACTCATCTTTCTCCGTAAAATAAGAGAGAATGCTAGCAGCAGGAACTTTAAATCCGGATGTTGAGCTATTTGATACAAATGAAAATTTCTTATCAGCTATCGTATCGAGGGAATATTCTCCATTGACTTTATAATTTTCTTGATCATCTACGTTTACTGCTAACCAGCTATGATATACTGCATCATCTAATGTACCGGATGGTCCAGTCGGTACAGCAATCGGCTGGATCGCATCGTTTTTGCCTTTTGCTTCAATGTATCCTTGCGCTCCCATGAAAGCAAGATCCGCATTATTATTCACTAATGTCTCGATCGCAATAGCATAATCTGTCGTTAAATGATGCTTTACTTCTTTACCAGTAGCTTCAGAAATAACTTTCCCAATCTCGTCACGGGATGATTTTAGATCTTCACCAGATTCATTTGGATACCAAACAATATCAATTACATCATCCACTTCAGCTTTACCTTTCGTCGCATTTCCATCTGAACAACCAACTGCAAATATGACTAATAAAAGTAAAACACCTAATCTAGCTAATGCTTTTCTCATCGTAACGCTCCTTCTCGTTTGATTATTTTGTTATCAGAATTGACATATTGGACAAAAATAGCTAAGAATTCCATTTCATTCATGGGACTTTAACTCATTTCTTCTACCGCGAAAGCTATTCATCCACTACTATTTAAACATACGTTTTCCAAAGATAGATTATATTTACACTATTTTAACTAGGAATTAAGTAACTTTACATTTGGTTAATAAAGCAATAGTGAAAACTGTACAACGCATGAAGGGAAAAAATTCTATTGTAAGTAGAACATTTGGTGCAGTTCGCCTCTGAAAACTCCCTGTTACCAATATAGTAGTAAAGGACTTCCAGCACTCTGTCTAAGATCTAGTGGAACTTTTTCTAAGATCTTTCGCCAAATTTGTTCAACTAAACTGTGGAATAACTAGTACTTCTCGGTTACTGATGGAGGGCTTGAGATAGAGCCAATTTCTATCGGTTTTCCAAACTCACCATGATAATCGGTTCCTCCAGTCATGATTAAGTCATAGTTAGCCGCTATTTTTTCAATTCTTTGGTGGTCATTAGCTGAATGATCAGGGTGATTTCTTTCAATTCCCCCTAAGCCTGCTTCTATCAGTTCCGGAATAATATCGTATGAATCGAGCTGCCCCGGATGAGCCAATACCGCAATCCCACCATCGGCTACAATTGCTTCAACGGCTATACAGGCATCGACATATGTTATATCCCCTGCGGCGGGACCATTTCCTTTAAATAAGCGCTGATACAGTTGTTGATACGCTGTTGATGGATATGGGGCTGTTGTTAATTGCCGCATGACATGCTGCTTAAAGATCGTATTACTTGGATATGCAGAATCAATGACAGCCTGCCGGTCTATTTCATAACCAGACGCCTTTAATTGCTCTATTTGCCACAAAGTATGGTCGTTGCGCCTCTGCCTAATGGTCTGGCAAAGTGCTTCCATTTGTTTAGCATTAGAATCATAATGATAACCGAGCACATGCACCTTTCTGTTACGCTTAAAATCGTAAGCGGAAATTTCTATACCTGGAATAATCTTTATTCCATATTCAGCGCCAAGAGCTTGTTTTTCGCTTAATCCATTCGTGCTGTCATGATCGACGAAGCTTAACACTGTAACACCATTTTCACGTGCTTTTTTTAACACGGTTTGCACATCATCTGACCCATCTGAATAGTTACTATGTACATGAAGATCAGCCTTCACGGATAACACCTTCTTTAACAGGTTGGAGTTGACTAAATTTCATATCAAACACTTGATCACATAGCCCATCCATAAATTCAATATCATGAAAAATACCTACTAAGGTTGTGCCACTGGCTTTTAACTTTTCAATAATTTCTCGTACCTTTACTTTCGATTCTTGATCAAGGCTGGCAGTTGGCTCATCAAGTAAAAGCAATCGTGGTTTTTTGACTGTTGCCATGGCAATATTTAAACGCAACTTCTCTCCCCCAGAAAATGTATTCGGATACGTATCCCACAGATTACGATCTAGTTCAAAATGACGTAACGCCTTTTCTGCTTCTTTCTGTGCCGCTTCTTCTGTTTCCCCCATTTCTAACAATGCTTTTTCGACAAGCTCTCTTGAAGTTGTTCGTGGCATGACATTTAAAAATTGTGAAACATAGCCAATTTCATGCTTCCGTAAATAAAGGATCTCACGCTCGGTTGCATATGCTAAATCAATTAACCCATACCGTTTGGAATGATAAATAATATTTCCCGTATCAGGTAAATAGGTTCGATAAATACTTTTTAAGATCGTCGACTTCCCGCTGCCGCTTTTTCCAACAATTCCAACAAACTCCCCTTGCTCTAGTGAAAAATTAATATGCTCCACTGCTTGCATTGTTTTACCTAAATGATGAATGGTAAATCGTTTGCCGAAATTTTTTATTTGCAGCATCACCATCTGATTCAGCCTCCTCTTTAGTCGTTCTTCCGGTAATTGGTTGTTGTAATTAATGCACCATCAACCATTGTCGCTGTCAACATTGGGTACCCATCATCCATTCGTTCAATGACAATGATGTCTGCTTTTTTTCCCGGCTTGATAGAACCTATTTCATGATCCATGCGAACAGCTTTTGCTGGATTAAGCGTTACTTTCATAAACATATCATGTAAATTCTCTCCATGCGTTTCACTCAACTCGAAAATAGCATGTAATAATGCTGCCGGATAATAGTCACTGCATAAAATATCAATGCAATTTTCTTTAATGGCTTCAGCAGCGGATAGATTTCCAGAATGAGAACCACCGAGAAGTACATTAGGAGCTCCGGCAATAGTTTGTAGCCCAATATCTTGTGCTTTTTTCGCTACCTCCAGCGTGATTGGAAATTCACTAATTGTCGTTCCAAACGATTTAACGAGGTGGAGCTTCTCGATATTATCATCATCGTGAGAGGCTACAGCAATCCCCTTAGAAATTGCTAACTCCGCGACTTCCCTCATTCGTTCCATTGTCAATAATTCCACATTTTGCCGTTCTAAAATAATGGTCTGTACAGCCTCATCTGATAAATCGCGATAACCTTGAAGTGTTTGCCGATAAACTTCCAGATCACGATATTGCCCTTGACCGGGAGTATGGTCCATAAACGACAATAAGTGAACCTTTCCTGCTTCTATATTGTCCATTAATTGATCTACTTCTGAAATATTATCAATTTCAAAACGAGCATGTAATCGATGACGAATTAAATGGAGCTCATAATGCGTATTAGCAATCGCATCAACCATGCGCTGGACATTTTCCGGAAGACGCATCGGTTTATGCTCAAAAGCATCGTCCCGATAAAATGATAAGGAATGGAACATGGTTGTAATACCATGACCAATCAGGATTTTTTCCGCCTCTCGTAAACTAATATTAAAATCCATCATACTGGTCGGTCTTGGTGAGGCAATTGTTTCAATATAATCAGAGTGGATATCGATAAATCCCGGTGATATATAGCCTCCATTGGCGTTTATGTGCTTTGCCGCTTTATATTGATTGAGTTCTACTTCTGGGATAATTGCTTCAATTATATCGCCGACTACGATAACAGCATGATTTTCAAGAATCTCATCTTCGGTAATTACTTTTCCATTATGAATGACATACACAATAGGCGCCCTCCTATAGTAACGAGTAAACTAATCGCTGCGTATACGCATGCTGAGGATCTTCCAAAATCTGATCCGTTAATCCACCTTCAATAATAGCCCCGTTTAACATCACGATCGTTCGATCAGCTAACATGCGAATCACTGCCAAATCATGGGAAACTACAATCATGCTAATCCCCCACTCCCTCTGAATCTCTTTAATTAAATCGAGTACGTTTGCTTGAACTGATAAATCCAAGCCCGTCGTCACTTCATCTAAAAAGAGAATCGGTGGGTTATTCGACAATGCTTTAGCGATTTGCACACGTTGCTGCATGCCTCCGGAAAAGTTTTGCGGCTCTTCTTTAGAACGAAACAGGGGAATTTGTACATTTTCTAATAATGAATGACCTGTTGCTTCCATAGACCCTACATGCCGATTTCCAGCAGCAATCAGTTTTTCAGCAATATTTCCGATTGAGGAAAAGTTCATTTTTAATCCATTTACAGGATTTTGATACACCATGCCATACTTATGATTGCGGATATACCGTTTTTTCTGTGATGATAAGGTAAACACATTTTGACCAAGCAATTCGTCATGGTCCATATAAGCCTCACCAGATGTTACTTCTGCATCAAAATAAAGACATTGCATCATCGTAGATTTTCCACTTCCACTTTCTCCAACGATGCCGAGGATCTCTCCCGGAAATAAGTCAAATGAAATATCCTGACAGGCATAGACTGATCCGCAGTGAGTGCAATAATTTTTTTCTAATGTTCTTCGTTTTTTATGAAAACAGACGGGACAACCTGGGCCAAAACGTTTCTCTAAATGACGTACACGTAAGATCGGTTCTTCATGCATGATGCTGTACCTCCATGTCTTCTGTATCGTTTAATCGAGTTAGACAATAACTCGTATCGTTGCATTGGTAATATGTTTTTCCTGTTTCCTCATTGACTAATTCATCAAGAAATACATCTGTCGCACCACATAAATGACATGCCTGTCCGGAAAAAGTCTCCACAGCAAATGGATAATCTTCAAATGCGAGTGATGTAACATCCGTATATGGTGGAACAGCATAGATTTTCTTTTCTCTTCCTGCCCCTAACAAAATCAGTGCTTTTGATGCATTCATTTTCGGATTATCGAATCGAGGAATGGGGCTCGGAGCCATGACATACCGATGATTAACATAAACCGGATGATCCGCACCGGTTGCCGTTTTTCCATATTTCATAATTTGCTCAAATAACAAGAGCCATGCCCCGCTATATTCTTCCTCAGCATGCAGCCGTTTCGTTACATACTCCCTTTTTTCCACTTCACGTAAAGGCTCAGGGGTAGGGACTTGTAATACTAGAATTTGCTCTTCTGTTAGTGGCACCTCTGGAATACGATGTCTGGATTGAATGAGAGTAGCAGCTTCGGTATGCTCAGTTAATTCAATACCAGTTGTTTGTTGAACGAGTTTTTTTATATTCACAGCGTTGACCGATTCATCCGCTCCTTGGTCAATTACCTTTAACGTATCCTCTCTACCAATTAAAGATAAGGTAAGTTGTAAACCACCTGTCCCCCAACCTCTAGCAATTGGCATCTCTCGAGACGCAAATGGTACTTGATAGCCTGGAATAGCAACAGCCTTCAATGTAGCACGACGAATCTCCTTCTTTGATCCCTCATCGAAAAATGCAAAATGTGTCGTATTATTCATGACTCTCTCCCTTTCTTTTTATCTCACGGACACTATCCAACTTTGATTGGAAAGTCACATAATGTGGGAGTTTTAAATGCGAAATAAACCCTGTTGCTTCCACGGAATCGATATGTAATAGTACAAACTCTTCATCATGAGTTGGAAAGTCCGCTTCCGGGTGTTCTAAGCATTGATCTAAAATACTCATCGCAATTGCCTTTGTTTCGTTTTGCCCATAACACACTCCATAGCCAATCTCAAAATCCAGTTCTGGTTCATTTTGTTCATTTTTTACAGTAATAGGTACAAAGGACTCCACTTCCGATACTCTAATCTCACCAATAAAGTAAGAGTCATCTTCCGTTTGTTCTAATTTAGTTGGATGGCTGACATAGATTGGCAGCTTGCCTACCCGAACTTCGCCAACAGTTGGATGTACTTGACCATAACCGCGTAAGGAGGCATAGCCGAGAGCGGTAACTGCACCTGTCTCGCCACGGGTTAAGGTTTGTAATCGAGCACTTCGAGAGGCTGGAAAAGAAAGACTCTCCTTCGTGATATCCATTGGCTCCGTATTATTCTCATCATCGTCTCCAAATAATCCTTCTTTTCGTAGATAGTCCACTACTTTTGGATAGTAGATAACCTTATCCGTCTCTCGATCTATCTCTTTTAACTTATTCTGATATTGTTTTAGCCAAGCTTCATTAGCTTCCCAATTTTCCTTTGCCAAATTAAAATTAAGCAAACGATGCGTATAATCTGTCGTAGCACCTAAAATCTGTCCTCCGGGTATGTCTTTAAAGCTTGCCGAAATACGCCTTTCTACAAACATAGATTCTGATTCGACTGTCTTGCTATAATACAATCTGGGTAAGGTCGAACGATGTGCCCGCATGATAAAAACAGCTTCTTCCATACTGCCTTCTGCTTGTTTAATAGCTAAAGCAGCAAGGAATGGTGAATATAAGCTGCTTTCTGACATCACTTGATCAACAAGTGCACGCATCGTAGCCATAATGGTATTAACTTCAATTATTTCTTTTTCTTTCAAGCGCTCATAAGTTAGTCGTTGAATGGACGCTTCAATTGCATTCGTTCCGCCTTTAACAGCTACATATCCCATCTATTCCACCTCCAGCAATGCAACCTTCGTTGTTCTTGGAATACAAGCAACTTGCAGCTTTGCATCCGTCAACACCACATCTACACCTAACGGGTATTCTTTTATACACTCATTACGAGCTAGCCAGACACTTTTTGTAAAACTTGTTTGCAAATGATTTTGATAAGAAATACCTGGTCCGGTTAATAAAAGCTGTACTTCATTGGAAAGGGCTGTCTTACTTTCAAATATCAGCGTAGAAGAATCTTGCGGGTTGATTAAGTTTCCTTTTTTACACTGATCTAATGCTTGGATAATGGATGACTCTTTGGCATCCTCCAGCACAATAATGTAATCTGCCTCATGTAACGGTGCATATGTTGCTAACGTGTAGGCGGAAATCTTTTCTTGTATCGACCGTTTATGTTCAGAAATAACATGGAAGGTTACCTCTCCATCAAATAGCATCATGGTCGTTAATAATGTCGCATCATAACAAGGCAGTTGATAATCTATCCCGCTTGCTTGGTCGTGTAAATTAGCTATGACACCTGGACGTGAAATGCTGTTTAATATTTTTCGATATACTTGTTGCAAGTCATGAACTTGATCAATTGCCATATTATCCCTCTTTCACTTCATATTTTTACACTTCCATCGTTTCAAAGTTGACCTTTGTCTCTAACAACTCTGCCTGTCGCTTGATTTTTTTACGATTTATTTCTGCTTCTGCTACGACTAATAGATTCGTCCACATCTGTGTTTCTGGTAAATTAGCATTATAGGCAGCATCAATAATCGCTAAGTTCATTGCCAACTCATCTTCCATCCCTTGAACGATGCCAATTCCAATTTGTTCATTTATCTCCACTTTTGCTTCCGTTACTAGTACTTCACCAATATAGAATAACGATTTTTTTGCACTCTCCCGCATTTTCACCATGGTTAATCCATAGTGTGGCTTAACGATTACCTTGTAGGTGTATGCCTGCTTAATTTGACTTGCTAATTTTTCAGCCAAATCAGCATTCCCTTGAACAAGAATCTCCGTTCTTCTCCTTCTCTTCATTCATACATCCTCCTTTACAATTCCATCGTAACTTGTTGCCAAGTTGCTGTGTTTAAAGAAATCGTAAAGTATTTGTAAATTTACTTAATAAAGTGAAACTTCATTTAGTAGTGTTTTTTCTTCCTCCCCACTGATAGAGGTAGAACAAAAGCTTAAAACGCTAGGTTAGCGGCGTACAAACGACAGAGCTTCTGAAGTGAAGCGATAAAATGAAACTTCATTCAAACAGGCTTTTCTCCTTGACTAAGAAGAACGATTTTTTTTGCGTGCGATGTATCGCTGCTGTAGCTTTCCTTGTTCTGAAAAAAGAAAGAGGCTTTTGTGCGATACTTAATCAAGAAGTTTTTCTTGTCCTTGAAAAACCGTGATGTATCGTTGGCGTAGTCCTTCTTGTCCTGTAGGAATAAAATGGATGTCTTTGCTAGTTCGTTCTAATGCACGAGCTAGACGAAGCACTTTCAAAAAAACTATCCACCATGTAAAAACGGATATCGTTTCCTAGACAAACATAAAAGCCAGTAAGGATGAGGCTAGATCTCCTTACTGGCTTTCTTCTACTGATATATCATATTTAAATTTATCACTTCGGTATAAAATTTTTGTATATTCTAATACCTTTCCGGTTTTCACATCGATACAATCGCTTTCTACAACAATGAGCGGAACCATACTGTTGCACGATAGTAGTTGTTGTTCATAAGACGTAGGGTAAGTTACACTTAAATAAGATTTCTTACTTCTAAATTCGCTATACCCAAGCTTTCGATAATAGGCAAACATAGATATAATTTCCGAGCCTTCCTGCGCAATATTTGGAAAGTTAGCTTGATCCACAAAACTTTGATGAATCGCAATTGGTTCATCATCAATGATCCGCAGCCTGCCAATTTTATAAATAGAAGCTGTTTCATCAGCTTGAAGGGTTTCATAAATCTTTTGATCATATTTAATTTTACTGCAATACATATTTCTCGTCGTTAAATGATAACCCGTTTGAATCATTTTGTCGGTAAAACTTTTATTTCCCGTCAGGTGTAATTGGATTGGCTTTGATGTTTTTTTTAAAAATCGTCCTTTTCCGTGGATAGAATAAATATATCCACGCGCCTCTAACGTTGCAAGAGCCTTACGAGCAGTCATCCGCGGTACTTTATATTCATTTGCCAGTCTGTTTTCAGAAGGCAGCTTCTCCCCGGGCTTTATCATTTTCGTAATAATTTGCTCCATTATATCATCAATGATCTGCGTCTCCTTACTTTCAGACATGTTCATTTCCCCCTTTACAATTTAGTAAATTCTTGTTCCGCTTTACCAAAGCTTACTAAAAGAAGAAAAGCTAGAAGCGCTCGCTTAACGCGTATCAACTGGAGAACTCCTGACGAGATGACACTTCCTTCAAGAGGTGCTTCTCTCCTTGAAAAAATAGCGATGTATCGCTTCCGTGCTTTCCTTGATCTTGAAAAACTGCGATGTATCGCTATCATAGCACTTCTTGACCTTGAAAAGAAGAACGCTTTTTTTAAGGACGCCCGAGATTCTAGCCTTTGTTCTACTTCAAACTGCGAGCGATAAGAACCTCCCTAATTGAAGTTTCCCTTTATAATAAGCCGACCCATTGCCAATACGTCGCACTAAAAATAATGATTAAAATATAGCCTAAAACAGTAATTGGTATTCCTGATTTTAGCAATTGCTTTGTTGTAAATGTTCCCGTTCCGTATGCGAGCATATTTTGTGGTGCATTGACCGGAAGTAAAAACCCAAAACTAATGACAAATTGCATAATCAGTACCAGTCCTGGCCCATTAAATGACGTCGGCTCCATTCCTGTTACTAGAGCGATAACAATTGGTATTAATGCTGATGCTAAGCTGGTCGCACTGGAAAAACCTAAATGGATAACAATATTAAATAATGCTAAAATAGCAACTAAAGCAATAACAGACATTCCAGCTAACCCCATTGCCTCAAACGTATTCGAAGATAGCCAGGTAGCAGCTTCTGTGCTTAATAACACCATACCAAGTGAAATACCGGTAGCAAACACAACAAGTGTTCCCCAAGGAATCTTAGCTTGTACTTCTTTCCAAGTAAAAATACCGACTTTTGGGAAAAGCGTAATCGCAACTGCTATAATTGTAACCGTCGTTGAATCTAATGGATGAAGAAATCCTTCTGTTGACCATAAAAGAAGTAAACCAATCGAAATAATGATCAATCGCCATTCACTAGACTTCATTTTTCCCAAAGCTTTTAACTGTGTTTGAATACTATTTCCTTCAGATAAGTTGGTTTGTTCTGGCTTAATCAGCTTAGTCATTACAAAAAACAATAGGATCGACATGAGAATCGACCATGGAGCAGCGTATAAAAACCATTTTCCCCAAGCAACATCAATCCCAAATTTCGAATGGATAAACCCTAACGCTACCATATTTTGCGCCGCAGCCGTTTTAATTCCAACATTCCAAATGGAAATCGACTGAACAGCAGTAATGATTAATAAAGCTGCTAATTTACTCGTGTTCGTTAACCCAAATGCCGCAACAATGCCTAATAGTATAGGAATGATCGTACCTGCACGTGCAGTTGCACTGGGTACAAATAAAGCAAGTACAAAGCTGACCACAATCGTTCCTATTACTAATCGGCTTGGCTTTGTACCTATTTTCGACATAATAAATAAAGCAATTCGCTTGTGTAATCCGGTTATTTCCATGGCAGCTGCTAAAAATAGAGCGCCTGCTACAAGCCCCACTGCTGTAGAACTAAATCCGGCAATTGCCATTCCTAAAGCTTCTTTTGTTCCATACACCGTGGAGGGATCGTCAATCGTTGGCGATAATCCAACTAAAATCGCTAACCAACTAATAATCATCAATGCACTAACAGGATAAGGCACTGCTTCAGTTACCCATAAGATAACAGCAAATGCTAATACAGCTAGCACTCTTTGCCCAACAATTGGAAGTGAGTCAGGGTTTGGTAACATTAAAATAATGAATAATGCAAGAAAAGCTAAAATAATGCCAATTAAATTTTTATTTTTCATAAAAACCTGTCCCTTCATCTTCATTATAAGGAAATATTTCCCTTGAAATCGTTAACAATAATCGCATAATACGTTACTTAGTTACATAATTCACAATGTGTTCAAATTTTAACCTACATAGATATTTTAATAAGCAAAAAGACTAATTCTACCAGTTATTTATTTATTATTCATGCCCTGATCGTTCATAGAAAATACGAAAAATGCGGTTAACAGCAGCCTAACTAAAACGGAGTCCAATTAAATAGGAGGGAAAACTGCGTTAACACCTGTCTTTTACAACATGCTACGTTGCACATGCAAAAATTTTTATACACAAAAAATCCCAATAACGTGTTCTCACGCTATTGGGATCGTGCTATATGTTTTCTAAAAACACACGAATTACATCTACACCGCCAATAAAAGTACCTAAAGAACTTCCTATATTGGCAAGCATCACAATTAATAAAACTCGCGTTACTTTATTTCGCCAAAATCCTTTCACTGTAAACACATCTTCGGACAATGATTCAAAATCACTAACATGAGGTCTGCGCACATACGCTTGCACAAAACCGGCAAACCAGCCAGCTGCCAATAGTGGATTAAGCGATGTTATCGGTGCAACTACAAATGCAGTTAAGATGGTCAAGGGATGTCCTAATGCAAGAATCGCACCAATCGCTGATAACCCGCCATTCCAAATGATCCAGCTAAGCGTTTGTTCCCAGCCTGCTGCAGGATTAGAAAGAAACGTATACAAAATAATTGCTAAAATAAATACCGGGATTGACCATCCAATAAGTTTCGGCAACTTTGATTTGGGTGGTAATTCTCGTAGTTTCGTTAAGTCATGCTCCTTTTGAATTTGCTCTGTAATTCCCGGAACATGGGCCGCACCAAGCACGGCTACCACTTTATTGCCAGGAGCTTCTTTAATTTTCTGTGCTAAATATTGATCTCTTTCATCAATTAATGGTTTTTTTAACTTGGGAAAAGAATCGGTGAATTCTTGAAGAATTGTATTAATCGTATCCTGCTGCTTCATTTTTTCCAGTTCTTCCTCAGATATGGATTCATTGCTAAAAATACTCGCAATCACTTGTGTCAACAGTAACGCTTTCCCTTTCAAACCAATATTATGCCAAATCCGTGAAAATGTAATTTGAATGTTACGATCTGCCAGTACAAGCTCTGCCCCTATCTCTTTGGCTGATTCAATACCTTGTATCATTTCCTGTCCTGGATTAATGCCAAATTGCTTTGCCATCCGTTTTTGAAAAGAGGAGATAGCCAGATTCATCAATAATAAAGAAGCCTTCTTTTCTTTAATCACCTTAAAAATGTCCATATTCTTCCACTTATTTTCGTCTTTCAATGATTGATATCGCTGTTCATCTAGCTCTACACATACGGCGTCAGGCTTTTCAATCTCAATTACTTCCTTCACCTGTTCCGCACTATGCTTGGAAACATGAGCGGTACCAATCAAAATATATTCCTTATCACCGATATGTATTCTTGTTATATTATCTTCAGTCATACAATACCTTCCTTTAACTTCATCATCCAAATAATGACATAATAACGAAATACCAAATATCTCCTATAAATACATGTTCAAAAAGGCAGTTAAAGAACCTTTTGAACATCTGTTATAATCAATTATACGTTAAACATTCTTATTTTTATATAGAAAAATTATTCACGAATTAAAATACTTATTGCCCATTTTATGTCATGAGCCAAAACGGCTTAAAAAGGGAAAAACCATGAAGAAGCCCCCATGGTTTAGCATAAACATTATTTTAGTCTTCTAAACCTGCAAGTGAATGCGGTTTGAAGTTTCATATAGTTATAAAGTATACGTGCATGTCTTCCCTTTTCCGTCTTTCCATTCATTTTAGTTTGCAATTTATTCATAAACTCTTGATCACATTTACAAGGATCTCGTAAGCGTCGGTAACATTCATCATGCGCTTTACAAAGAGCGTCTACATCATTAATTGGCGCGCCGGGGCCATTACAACCAGGTCCACACCATCTGTAGCCTGGTGGAAAGCAAAAACCTTTTTTATTTATATTTCCACGTTGCTTCATCATTACCAACACCCCTCCGTATACTATATTCAAAAAGAGGCAGGGGTGTCCTATACAGTTATCTTGTCGCTACGTAATTTTATGAGATCCATCTACAATCATGAACCTCCTTAAGTGATAACTCTAATAGCAACGTGAAATACGCTTATCGTTTTCATTTTTGATCGAAACAATAATATATATATACGATATTAAAATTTGTAATGTGTTTTTTATTTGCTGCACCCTGAACTTTTGAAACAACACCTATTCTTCATTCAAAAAATATGCTTGGCGGAGAAGAAGCACCGTCCCTATCTGAAATAATAGCCACTTCTGTATTTAATTTAGCGAACAGGATTGGTGCTACCTTTGGAGCTTTCTGACTACATCAGGAAATTGACTACACGGAGATTACAATCCTTTCAGCCAGTATGATTGCATTAGGTCTGGCACTTACCGGAATTACCAACAAAGTAGAGGATAAATCGTTTATCGCTGAGAACTAAAACAAGGTGGTAGAAGCCTACCTTGTTATTCTATACGTTTAATTACACGAGCAGGATTTCCTCCAACTACTGAATTCGCAGGAACATCCTTAACTACAACTGTACCAGAAGCAATCACCGCATTATCACCAATGGTTACTCCAGGATTAATAACAGCGCGACCACCAATCCAAACATTATCTCCAATGGTAACCGGCTTACCAAATTCAACTCCCGAGTTTCTTGCTATCGGGTCTAATGGATGTGTGGCTGTATAAATATGTACACCTGGTGCCAACATACAGTTAGTTCCTATGTTAATTTCACAGACATCTAACATAACACAATCAAAATTTGCGTAAAAATGATCACCAACATGAATATTATATCCGTAGTCACAGCGAAATGTAGGTTCTACATAAATATGCTGTCCTGTAGATCCAAATAAATTTTTGATCATTTTCTCTCGCTCTGCCAATTCCGATTCCAATGTCTGATTATATAAGCGTGTTTTTCTCCGACATACCTCTCGATCAATTACTAATGTTTTATCTGATGGATTGTATAATTCTCCAGCAATCATTTTGTCCTTCTCTGTTTTCATCGTTACGCTCCTTCTGTTTATGATAGTTAAAGAATAGCATAAACAGAAGTGAAACTCATTCCGTAGTGCCCCACTGCCAGGAAGTAGAACAAAGGCTATAATTCTAGGCTTCCTTGAAAAGTTGCGATATATTCCTGCGAAGCTTACTCTGTCCTTGAAAAGAAATTTCCTTTTCAGGATGCAATGCTTAATCGGAAATCTTTCTTGCCTTTGAGAAACCGCATTGTATTGCTGCCGTAGCAAGTCTGTCCTTGAAAAATCGCGATGCTTATTCAAGAAGCATTCCTTGTCCTGTCACCTCCAACGAATCAGGAGTTTAGGCGCTGTTTCTCTCATACAGTTCGTAAAATAAAAAGCAGGTTTTTTAAAGGAGAGAAATACGGCATCCGGAGTAAACTTTAATTTAATTGAAAAACGATAACGAGCGTATATCCTAGGATTACTAATAGGATTGTACCGATAGCCCCTGCTAGGAATGATTTCATGCCCAACCTTCGAAAAGTCTTAATATCAACATTTAAACCAAGCCCAGCCATTGCCATTGCAATAAATAAATAAGCAACCGTAACAATATGGTTTGCTATCGTCTCTGATACAATACCAAGTGTATTAAATCCACTCATTGCCAGGAATCCTAAAATAAACCACGGTATAATGGACAGCGATACTTTTTTATTCGTTGTTTCTCCACTGCGTTGAAATAAGTAGCCGATAACAATAACGACAGGAACTAATAGTGCGACGCGCGTAAGTTTAACAATTACCGCCAGATCAACCGCTTCACTGCCGCCAACATCAGCAGCGGCAATAACATGTGCTATTTCATGTAACGTAGCTCCTGTAAAAACGCCATAAGCCGTTGGAGATAAATGCAATAAGGAATAAATAACACTATAAATCAATGTAAAGATCGTTCCTAAAACAGCAATAGTAGCTGCTCCCACAGCTGTTTCCTCATCCTTTGCCTTAACTTGTGGACTAACAGCTACCACTGCAGCGGCACCACAAATTGCAGTTCCGCATGCTGTTAATATCCCAAGTCGTTTCCCAACCCCAAACCAACGCGTTAAGCCATAAACTACGAGTAATGTAAATACAAGACAAACAGCCGCAATCATAAACACTTTTATCCCTGCGTTATAGATGTCTGCTAAATTTAATCGCATTCCTAATAGAACAATCCCGAGTCGAAGTAATTTTTTATTTGAAAATGTTATTCCGGATTGCCAATGCGCGTTTACCCCAATGGTTGATCTCCAAACCATTCCAATTATAATTGCAATGACAAGCTGCCCCATAACAGATAACAAAGGCAATTGGGCTACATATTTAGCTAAAATAGCTATGAACAGTGTAACCCCAATTCCTTTGAGAAAAGCCAAACGGTCTTCTCTATTGTTCTCAACCGTTTTTCCCATTACAAACACTTCCTTTATCTATCGTTAATTTTACTTTATCGAATGCTGGTTTATTAGTAAAATACATATAAGTAATTGTTATTATTAATATATTTAATAATTAGGAGGGGCTCTATTGTATTACGATGCATTGCGAACATTTGTCACCCTTGTGGAAGTTAAAAACTTTACCAAAGCAGCAGAAAAGTTGCATATATCACAGCCAAGTGTGAGCTTACATATGAAAAATCTGGAGCAGGAACTAGGAACAAAGCTGGTAGTCCGCTCGCGAAAGTCATTCCAAGTATCACCGACGGGAGAGTTGTTATACGACAGGGCGAAACAAATTATTCGTATCTACGAACAAACAAAACGAGATATTTTAGCGCATCATCAAATCGTCAAGGGCAAGTTGAAAATTGGTGCCAGTTTCACGATTGGGGAATACATTTTGCCAAATTTATTAGTAGATGTACATAATGCCTATCCAGAGCTTGAACTTGAAGTGATAATAGGTAATACAGAAGAAGTTGTACGACATGTACAATTATTTCACGTTGATATTGGCTTAATTGAGGGACAAACGAATAATAAAGAGTTAACTGTACATCCATTTATGCAAGATGAATTATATGTTGTTGCTTCCATCCATCACCCGTTAACGGCCAAGAAACAAGTTACGATCGCTGACCTACAGAATCAACCATGGGTCTCTCGTGAAGAAGGTTCGGGTACACGTGAATACCTTGAACATGTTATTCGTTCTAATGGATTGAAAACAAAGTCCATCCTAACGATCAGCAGTAATCAGGGAGTTAAAGAAACGGTCATAAAAGGGATGGGCTTATCTCTACTGTCCCACAGTGTTATAGAGCGGGATGTTGCATTAAAGCAATTGGCAATTTTAAACTTACAGCGTATTCATTTTACAAGAACTTTTTCCTATGTTTTCTCTCCTATTATGAAAAGCAAGCAAAATGTAGAAGCTTTTCTCAACATGTTGAAGAAGAAATGGCCGTATGAATAGTGATGTCGCACTCATATAGAGTGCGACGACGTGCGCTTTGTTCCTGATACTCGCATTGGTGATGATTTCAATCCACGCACTCATATAGAGTGCGACCAAGATATGGAGCAAAAGAAAAAGTTTGTGTTGATTTCAATCCACGCACTCATATAGAGTGCGACTCCGTGTGATAAAGAGAGTCAAAGGACAGAGGTGATTTCAATCCACGCACTCATATAGAGTGCGACGTAACAACCATGCTAGAAATAGCGTTGGATTTATTATTTCAATCCACGCACTCATATAGAGTGCGACCAGCTTTTATTCTTACTTGTGCCACACTCATTTCATATTTCAATCCACGCACTCATATAGAGTGCGACAAACTCACCACAATTGCTTTTGATCGCTTCAACGATTTCAATCCACGCACTCATATAGAGTGCGACTGCGATTTTGGTCAAAAGTAAGCCAAAATCGCCAAATTTCATAACATATTTACCCTTAATTTAACAAAAATTAGCCCTTTAAACAATGTATAACTTGCCACGAACTTAATTTCTTCCAAATATGCAGGTGCGAATCCCCCCGTAAAATCATGTGCACTTCACATTCACACCTAGAAATTTTATCTAATATCAATCTACCCATATTGTATTATATTAATAATTAATTTCAATATTTTTTACAAATTAGAGAGATTTAAATTTAATAGGGAAAAATACCCATATTCTTGTAGTCATGATTGATCAGGTGTGGTACAATCAACTCAAGTAGTATAGCTTTATTTTCTTTATTATTCTAGTAAATTGATGGTTAGGTTGTGATAAAATGGATTTTATTGCCCATATTCGTCAAAGTGACAACAACGTTCAAACGGTAAAAGACCATTTAATAGAAGTAAAAGAGTTGGCTGAGCAATATGGTGCTCCTATGGGAATAAAATATTTATGTGGACTTGCAGGTGTGTTACATGATTTTGGTAAGTACAGTAATGCGTTTCGTGAATATATCATTCAAGCTGTTCATCATCCCGATGCACCTCCAAAGAGAGGGAGTGTAGACCATTCTACTGCGGGAGCAAAACTACTATTTGATTTGTTTCATAAAGATCATATAGTTCCTGAAAAAGCAATTGTTGCAGAAGTAGTAGGAAACGCTATTATCTCACATCATTCCTATCTTCATGATTTTTTTACACCTGAGTTAGATTCTAAATATTTAACACGCGTCCGAGATAAAGAAATACCTGAGTATGATTATATGGTTGAGAATTTTTTTACATATGTTATGAGTGAACGTGATTTCCATTATTATGTCGATCAAGCTACAAAAGAGTTACTATTATTTATTCAAAATGAGCCTCCTGAATCTTGTGAAAAACAATTGATGTTTTTAACCAAGTTTATTTTTAGTACATTAATTGATGCTGATCGCACTAATACAAGGTTATTTGAAGAAAATAAACACCAAACCTCTATAGATCATGAAGAACTATTCCAAAATTACTATGATAGATTACAAGACAAAATAAACTCCTTTCAACATCATGAAAAAGCAAATACGCCAATTAATCAATTGCGTTCAAGCATGTCGGAACATTGCGATAGGTTTGCAGAGAATCCCTCTGGTATTTATACTCTTTCTATACCTACAGGCGGCGGGAAAACTTTAGCCAGTTTACGCTACGCTTTAAAGCATGCATTATTACATAATAAAAAACGCATTATATATGTTGTTCCATTTACCACGATTATTGAGCAGAACGCTGAAGAAGTAAGAAAAATAGTAAAAGATAATGAAAACGTTTTAGAACATCATTCTAATATCATTCTTGATGAAGAAGATAATGATGAGCATCAAGATGGTGTTGTAACAAAACAACAAAAACTGAAGTTAGCTAAGGATAATTGGGATGCACCAATTATTTTCACAACGATGGTACAGTTTTTAAATGTTTTTTATGCCAAAGGAAGTAGACATATTCGCCGCTTGCATCATTTAAGTGAGGCCGTAATTGTATTTGATGAGGTGCAAAAAGTACCTGTTAAATGTATTTCTTTATTCAATCAGGCACTTAACTTTTTAAAAGCTTATGGTAAATCTAGTCTTCTCCTTTGTACTGCAACACAACCTGCTTTGGATTTTGTTAAAAATAAACTAGAAATAAATACGGATGCGGAAATAGTAGAAAACCTTGACGATGTGGTGAAAGCTTTTAAACGAGTGGAAATTATCGACAAAGCGACAGACGGAGGAATGGCTACTAGTGAATTAGCTGATTTTGTTAAAGAACAGATAAACCAGGTTCAAAATGTGTTAGTGATCTTAAACACAAAAACGGTTGTGAAAACGCTATATCAAGAGTTGGAACATAAAATGGATGATAAAGTAGCTGTTTATCACTTGAGTACATCTATGTGCGCCGCTCACCGAAATCATATTTTGCATGAAGTAAGAAACAAATTAAAAGCAAAAACGCCTGTTATTTGTATTAGTACTCAATTAATCGAAGCCGGGGTTGACATTAGCTTTGATTGTGTCATCCGTTCATTAGCTGGTTTAGATTCAATTGCTCAAGCTGCCGGACGCTGTAATCGGCATGGAGAAAAAGATATACAACAAGTATATGTTATCGATCACCAAGAAGAACAGCTCAAATTTTTAAAAGAAATTGATGTGGGAAAGCAAATAACGAGGCGAATCTTAATTGATATGAAACGGGATGAGAATGCCCATGGTGGTAATATGTTATCACCAAAAGCCATGGAACGTTATTTTCAAGAACTTTATGCGGAGCTTTCTAATGACTTAGATTATTATATCCCATCTTTAAATAAGGATATGATGGAGTTGTTAATGGCTCCAAAGCATGAATCAGGTTATGTGGAAGCTTATATCAGTAAACATAACGAGCAGATTCCATTATTTATAACAAACAGCTATCGGACAGCTGCGAAATATTTTCAGGTAATAGATGATCATACGACTTCGGTTATTGTACCTTATAGAGAAGGAAAAGATATTATAATAGAATTAAGCGGAAATATATCCATGGAGGATTTATCTAGATGCATGAAGAGAGCTCAGTACTACACGGTTAATTTGTATACATGTGAATTAGAGTTATTAATGAAAAACGATGGTCTGGTACCTTTCTTTGAAGGTAAAATTCTTGCATTAGAAGAAGGAGCTTATAGTAAGGAGTTTGGTTTTAATATAGGATAGATGAGTAAAAATAACCTATCTTTGTATTGCTAAAAACAATGATAGGTTACTTCCCAAATAAAACAATATATATTTCAATCCGCGCTTAACTGCGACAAATTTATTATAGCATATTTAATTGATATAAAAAACGTGTTCATATACTGTTTAATTTTAATTGAATTTCC
The DNA here is from genome assembly GCF_900162615.1 of Virgibacillus proomii. Classification (NCBI taxonomy): domain Bacteria; kingdom Bacillati; phylum Bacillota; class Bacilli; order Caryophanales; family Bacillaceae; genus Virgibacillus; species Virgibacillus proomii. The sequence continues at coordinate 973,575 of NZ_FUFN01000009.1, forward strand.
AAGAATTGTGTGTAATAATTATAAAAAGCTTATTCATTTTATTACAGTTTAGGAGGCTTTTAGATGTCAAAGATCAGAAGAAGATTTACAGATGAATTTAAATCTCGAATAGTTAAACTTTATGAAAACGGTAAACCTAAGAAGGATATTATTAAAGAATATAACCTAAACCCATCTACCTTTAATAATTGGATTAAAATTTATCAGAAAATGGGGGTTTGTAGGAGATATAAAACCGGGAACCCAGAAAAATATGAATTAATCGAACTTCAGAAAGAAAATCAACGTTTACAATTAGAAAATTATATATTAAAAGAAGCAGCATTGATTTTAGGAAGAAAATAGGGTATAAGTTCCTGTATTCTATTTTAAAAGTACGATCATAAAAGCCATTTAGGGAATTAACGGAATGAATTCTTTTTCGTTCTTACTGAGAGACATGGTTAGTTCATTTAGAAGCTATAGACAGCTTTTCCAGATGACGACGAAAAGCTTCTTTTATATCCTGTTTTTTGCTATTGCTTTATTGAATCTGTAGTAAGATGATTCATAGGGCAGTCTCCTTTTCTGTGAATTTTGTTTAGCTAACATTAATAAAAAGGGTCTTATTTTTCTATTTTCATTAATAAGTTAATTCTACTTACACATACTCTCAAAAAAAGTTAATTAATAAAATATGTGCATCAAGAAAAGGTTAGTTTTAGAATTAATATAGTGAAAGGGGGTGAGACGATGCGAAATGGGATTGAGTTTGAAGTATCAGGGAATTACGCTCTTTTTACAGATCCAATTACAAAGATAGGAGGAGAGAAGTTAACCTATCAAGTTCCTACCTATCAAGCCTTAAAAGGTATTGTTGAATCGATTTATTGGAAACCGACGTTATTGATGATTGTCGATGAGGTGCGAATTATGAATCCAATTCAAATGGAGTCAAAAGGTATTCGTCCGATTGAATATAATGGTGGGAATACATTAGCAAACTATACCTATTTAAAAAATGTAAGATACCAGGTAAGGGCTCATTTTGAATTTAATATGAACCGTCCCGATTTGGTTTATGATAGAAACGAACATAAGCACCATAATATTTTAAAACGAGCCTTAAAAGCAGGAGGCAGACGAGATGTATTCCTGGGAGCCAGGGAATGTCAAGCATATGTTGAACCATGTGTTTTTGGAGCAGGGAAAGGATTTTACGATGAGTATGCGGAGATCCATTTTGGCACGATGGTTCATGGCATTAATTATCCCGATGAAACAGGAAATAATCAGATGGAAGTACGTCTCTGGAGTCCCGTTATGAAACATGGCACAATTACGTTTCCAAGGCCTGAGGATTGTAAGCATATACGACCAATAAAAAAAATGAAGCCAAAGCAGTTTAATCAAGCAAATATACAGTCAGCTGAGGAGCTGTTACAAGAATTGACAGAGGAGGTGAGTAAATGAGCTGGCTCTATCAACTATATGAAACCTATGAATCTAATTTAGATCGGGTAGGTGAGGTTGAGAAAACAAGTAATCAAAAAAATTTCACTTTATTACCCGTTTCTCATACAACGCAAAATGCACATATTGAGGTAACCGTTACAGAAGATGGGGAGTTTCATTCGGCAATGGTTCTTGATAAAGTAAATACATTAATTCCGTGTACAGAAGATTCTGCAAGTCGATCAGGATCAAAGATTGCTCCATATCCATTACATGATAAATTAAATTATGTTGCGGGGGATTTTGTAAAGTATGGAGGAAAAATAAAAAAAGAAGAGCCTTTTTCTTACTACATAGAACAATTAAAGGATTGGGCAACATCTTCTTACGGCCATCCAAAAGTAAAGAGTATTTATAAGTATCTAAAAAAGAGACAATTAATCAAAGATTTAGTTGTAGACAATGTTATTTTTTTGGATGAAAACAACCATCTCATTAGTAAATGGCATAAAAAATATGAAGCAATTCATGGGGAAAAACCGAAAATTTTCTCTGTTATTAGCGATGGACAAGAGAGTGCGTTTATTCGTTTTAATGTCTATTCTCCCGATAAGCGTTTAACAAATGTTTGGGATGATAAAGAAGTATATAAATCGTTTATTAGTTATTACAATGGACAAGTTGCTGAAGAAGATATTTGTTTTGTAACGGGAAATATGCAGGCAAGTACGCAAAGACATGCTAATAAAATAAGACATGCTGCTGATAAAGCAAAGCTAATATCCGCAAATGATAAAACTGGATTTACCTTCAGAGGAAGGTTCAAAAAAAGTGAGGAAGCGGCAAATATTAGCTATGATGTTTCGCAAAAAGCCCACAATGCCTTAAAATGGCTTATTCGTCGTCAAGGGTACATGATAGATGAACGCGTTTTTCTTGTATGGGGAAATGACAAGTTAAATACATTGACGCCAATGATGGATACCTACTCTATCCATCGGGATGTAGTTGTTAAACAAGCGATTAGATCAAATACGTTACAACATTTTGCAAATGAGGTTGCTAAAGCATTTGCAGGTTATAAACATGATTTATCGCTGAAATCAAATGTCAATATTTTGATCTTAGATTCAGCAACTACTGGTCGTTTAGCTGTTTTATATTATCGGAATATGAACAAAGAATTGTATTTACAAAGACTAGAATACTGGCATTCTACCTGTGTCTGGGAGCATCGGTATCGTAAAAATGATGAAAATCAATACATCCAATTTTTTGGAGCTCCAGCAACAAAAGATATTGCGTTTGCTGCTTATGGTCCGCGAGCCAGTGATAAGATTGTCAAAGACTTCATTTCGAGAATGATTCCATGCATTGTTGATAATCGGGAAATACCCCTAGATATTATCAGAAGTGCATTTTATCGTGCTTCTAACCCGGTGGCAATGGAAAAATGGGAGTGGGAAAAAACATTAAGCATAGCTTGTGCCTTAATTAATAAAGGGGAGGGATTAGATGTGGCTTTAGATAATGAAATTAATGATCGTGATTATTTATTTGGTCGTCTATTGGCGCTTGCAGATGTTTTAGAAAGAAGAGCACTTGACCAGGATGAAACACGAGCAACAAACGCAATTCGTTATATGAACTCATTTTCACAGCACCCAGCACGTACGTGGAAAACATTACAAGAAAGTTTACAACCGTATCAAGTTAGACTTGGGAAAAAGGGTAATTATTTAGCTAGTTTAATCGATGATGTTGGTTCACGATTATCCATTGAGGATTTTAATGATAAACCATTGTCAGGGAAATATTTATTGGGTTTTTACAGTCAACGCAGAGATTTATATCAAAAAAAGAAAGTAGAAAACAATAACGAGGAGAATGGGAAATGACGACATTAGATCATAAAATTGATTTTGCGGTAGTATTATCAGTGAAGAATGCTAATCCGAATGGGGACCCATTAAACGGAAACCGACCAAGACAAAATTATGACGGGCATGGAGAAATATCGGATGTTGCGATTAAACGAAAGATTAGAAACCGTTTTATTGATATGGGAGAAAAGGTTTTTGTCCAATCAAATGATTATAAAGTAGATCATTATAAAAGCTTGAAAGAGCGTGCGGATGCTCATCCAGAACTTAATAAAGCTTCCAAAGCAAAAGATAATGAGACATTTGCCAAATTAGCTTGCGAAGAGTGGATTGATGTACGAAGCTTTGGGCAAGTCTTTGCTTTTAAAGGTTCTGATGTCTCAGTAGGTGTTCGGGGACCAGTATCTATTCATACAGCAATAAGTGTTGATCCGATTGATATTACAAGTATGCAAATTACCAAAAGTGTTAATTCAGTAACGGGTGATAAAAAAGGGTCGGATACAATGGGGATGAAACATCGAGTTGATTTTGGTTTATATGTATTTTACGGAAGTATTAATACACAACTAGCTGAGAAAACAGGTTTTACAAAAGAAGATGCTGAAAAATTGAAGCAAGCGCTCGTGCATTTATTTGAAAATGATGCTTCTTCTGCAAGACCGGACGGTAGTATGGAGGTTCATCATGTTTATTGGTGGGAACATAATTCAAAACTAGGTCAATATTCGTCTGCTAAAGTACATCGTTCCATTAAAATTAAATCGAAAGCGGAAGCGCCTAAAAGCTATGATGACTACTCCATTGCAGTAGATGAATTAGATGGTCTAACTGTAGAGGTATTAGATGGAAAATAAAGATGAAGAATGGTTGATGCTTTCTGGCATTCAACATTTTCAATTTTGTCGACGGCAATGGGCGCTTATCCACATTGAACAGCAATGGGAAGAAAATGTAAAGACAATTGAAGGACAATATCTTCATCAGAAGGCTGATCAGCCAATGATACGGGAAAAACGAGGCAACAAACTGATTATTAGAGCACTGCCCGTTAAATCAAATGACTTGCGAATGAATGGCATTTGCGATGTCGTAGAGTTCATTCAAGATACCAATGGTGTAGAAATTCACGGGGAAAAAGGAAGATACCTTCCTTTTCCTGTAGAATATAAACGAGGAAGGCCAAAGAAAGACGATGCCGATATTTTACAGTTAACCGCACAAGCCATGTGCTTAGAAGAAATGCTAGTGTGTGAAATTGACAAAGGATATATGTACTATCATGAAATAAAACATAGAATAGAGGTACCTTTTACTGATTATCTCAGGCAAAGAGTCATAGATATAACCAATGAAATGCATGACTATTATCAAAAAAGATATACACCGAGAGTAAAGACAGGATCTTTTTGTAAAAGTTGCTCGCTTCAGCATATTTGTTTACCAAAATTGATGAATAAAAGGTCGGTAAAAAGTTATATCGAAGGGAAAATAGCACAATGAGGAAGCTTCTGAATACGCTGTTCATTACTCAACCTGATGTGTATTTATCTTTGGATGGCGACAATATTGTTTTATTAAAGGAGCAAAAGAAGGTAGCTAGGTTACCTCTTCATAACTTGGAATCTATCGTTTCATTTGGATATACGGGAGCAAGTCCGGCTTTAATGGGCTATTGTGCCAAACGAAATATTTCTTTGGTTTTTCTAACGATTAATGGCAACTTCCTTGCTAGGGTAATAGGGGAAAGCAAAGGGAATGTGGTATTAAGAAAAAAGCAATATAAACTATCTGAAGATGAAAATAAATCTGCTATTATAGCGCGCAACTTTATATTAGGAAAGATTTTTAACCATAAATGGATGATTGAAAGAATGACACGAGATCACACTTTACGAATTGATGTAGAAACGTTTAAAGAAGTATCAAAACAATTATCTAATATTATGCTAGAAGTAAGAGCTTGTCAAGATCTAGAAATTTTAAGGGGATGGGAAGGGCAAGCTGCATTTAATTATAATAAGTTGTTTGATCAGATGATACTTCAACAAAAAGAAGATTTTTTCTTTACCACTCGTTCTAGAAGGCCTCCATTGGATAATGTAAATGCATTATTGTCATTTGCTTATACCCTACTTGCGAATGATATGGCTCAAGCATTAGAAACAGTAGGCTTAGATGCATATGTCGGCTTTTTGCATCGTGATCGTCCAGGGAGAGCCTCGTTAGCTTTAGATATGATGGAGGAACTTAGAGGGATTTACGCAGATCGTTTTGTTCTTTCGTTAATTAATAAAAGGGCAATAAGAAAAGAAGATTTTCTGCTGAAAGAAAATGGTTCCGTAATAATGACGGATGAAGGAAGAAAAAAGTTTTTATCGGCATGGCAAACGAAGAAGCAAGAAAAGATTACACATCCATATTTAGGTGAAAAAATAACATGGGGATTGGTATCTTATTCCCAATCTTTATTATTAGCAAGATATTTACGAGATGATCTAGAAGAATATCCACCATTTTTATGGAAGTAGGTGAAAATTATGTTAGTATTGGTTACATATGATGTGAATACTTCAAGTAATGGTGGGAACAAGCGGTTAAGAAAAGTCTCTAAGGTTTGTCAAAATTATGGGCAGCGAGTGCAAAACTCAGTATTTGAATGTATAGTTGACGATACCCAATTTACTGCTTTAAAAATTAAATTAAAGGATTTAATTGATGAAGAGAAGGATAGCTTACGATTTTATCGTTTAGGTAATAATTATAAAACAAAGGTAGAGCATATAGGTACAAAAGAATCAGTTAACTTAGATGAACCTCTAATCTTTTAGTGCGAATGTGAAGTGCACATGATTTTCCTGGGGGATTCGCACCTGAATATTTGGAAGAAATTAGGTGCGTGGCAAGTTATACATTGTTTAAACGGCTAATTTTTGTTAAGTTAAGGTTAAATATGTTAAGAAATTTGGCGATTTTGGTTTACTTTTGGCCAAAATCGCAGTCGCACTCTATATGAGTGCGTGGATTGAAATCCATATATTATGGTTTTAGTGTCCTTGCCTGTTAAGTCGCACTCTATATGAGTGCGTGGATTGAAATACACGGATAAAGTAAAGTATCGTGTTCTTTTACGTCGCACTCTATATGAGTGCGTGGATTGAAATTGTATACTCGACAACTTTATCGATTAGTACATCGGGGTGTCGCACTCTATATGAGTGCGTGGATTGAAATGTTTTACCGTCTGATTGGATGCATAAACAGCGCTGAGTCGCACTCTATATGAGTGCGTGGATTGAAATTGAAAGCTTTCCGTATTTCTTGGCCATCCAAGAGCTAGTCGCACTCTATATGAGTGCGTGGATTGAAATCCTTTACTTGCTGCACTGTGTAGGTTTTACCCTTAGTCGCACTCTATTTAGATACGTATTGGTTAAAATAAAAGAAAAGCACAGAAAAAAGGGTAGGATCTACACCCTTTTTTCTGTGCTTTTCGTTAGCTATTCGTCTGGCGTCTTATAAAGACCATACTTATTTTTGCTTTACTTTGGTAATTTTGATAGCGACTTACCTCTTTTTCGTTAAAAAGTTACACGAGTTCCAGTTTAAACACATTGGCAATCACTTTAATGTACTCCCATTCATTTTCTTTGTTATGCCAATTCTTTTGTTTGAGTCCACGATGTAATAAAAAAAGTAGCTTGATCTTGTTAGCAATGTTTATTTAATCTATATCTCTAACATCAATAATATGCTGTTATTTATGATGGACAACCACTAATTCAACTTCAAATTATGTTGTCTCCAAAATTTGGAATACCCCCTAGAGGCCTTGTTAACAAAATTTTCATCTAATTGATGATTTTAATACTGAAAATCTTTTATATCTTCTGTTACTCTTATATGTAAAAGGTAGATTAACTTTAGAGTATTGGTGTATAAACAGCTATATTTTGGAAAATATAAATAAAACGTTGTTCATTAATTCCTATCTGTATAAGGGTGAACGTGGATGTCAGAAGCTTTCATTGATTTTTCCGCCTTTGTCTATCACATGCAATATTTTGATCTGTATACGCTAATAGCATTTTTTCTTTTGGCATTACGCCACCGTTAATTTATTTCATTTAGTCCTTTTTCAACTGTTTAAATAGATTATAAGCAATCATTTTTCTTTATTAAACCTATTAGGAGATGATTATATCAATGGATTATCAGCAAACTCGTCATTTTATTACGTCTCGATTAATAGAAGAAGGTTTATTGAATAATGAAATGAATCAAATTATCTGGGATTTCGCTTTTGAAAATTTAACAGATAAAAAAGTTGCTGTTGAATTAGAAGAAAACACGAAAATGAAACTGATCAATGAGTGGATCAAATGGAAAAAAACTTATGATCAAGCAGATGACATCAAACAAAAACTAATTTTAATAAACGAATTAATATCAATTTTTGACCCTCTATTCAATCACGCCAATGTAGAAGATCATTTTGCATTGATATTAGCTTGTATATCACGTGAAAAGAAAAAAAGTAAACTTTTATCTTTAAATCAGCAAGTAGTGGTATTTGACGAAATGGAAGCTTTTCTAAATTCCATTAAAACCCTACAATTATTTGATATTAGTCAAACCAACAGCAATAAGAAAAAATCATAAAACTACGTGGTGAGATAACAAAAATGCTCTCGCTTAGATGGTGTATTTTTCGAGTAATGATTTTAACTTTTTTATTGAGATGTCTAAAGACGTCATTGGCGCTAGTGACTGCCTATTTCATGCATACATTGGTCAGCGATACCGTCTTTAACTTCACCGCTAAAATGATATATTTTCCTTTCTAAAACCGTCCATTACATTTTATTCAAAAAATCTCCTAATGGATAATTCCTTTCTGACCTCGCAGCTTGAAACCATTCCTTTTGAATATCAATATCATTAGTGTATTCTCTTCGCCTATATATTTTCAAAACATGCATACGTTGAGTAATAATAAACTAATCAAATGAATCTTTTCATAGCTTAGCTTTCGTCACTTAGGAACGATTCCAAATTTAAAACAATCCCCCCCTTCATCAACTGTATTCAATGTGAGGAATGGAAAGTTCTACAACTTCAATCTTCTCTGTAACGTAATAACAATTTGATTTCCAATCCTCTCTCTGCTCATTGATAAGTGATCATTACCTGCTCTATCAAATGTAGTTTATTTTTATTAGCTGATCCTGAACGGCAAGCCTGATAGAGTTCTGCAAAACTTGCTCAGTCATTTCACCTTCAGATAATGAATAAGTAGAAATAGAATTTTCTATAGCTGGTAGATGCTTTAAATCTCTTTGATATTCTACAATGGTAGAGATTTTCTTAAATCCTAAGTTTGTTATAAATAAATCATATGGTTCATCCATAAGGACTAAAATACAGCCGATATTTTTTTCTTCCAAGTATTTAATAGGAGATTAAGCTACTCTTTAAAGGGCTATCAAGACAAATTCTTGTTTCAATTGATCAACCAGCCCTTTTTACATTTAATTAGATGAAATAGCTTTATCTTGCTTCTCCCTTATCGATTTTGGGTAAGATCACAATAACCTGCAACTTAAAAGCGAGCCTGATTCCCCAATATTTGCATTTTTCTAAATTTAAATACACAACAAATAGTATCGGCAGTCCAATTTTAATGAAACAAAAGTACTATTTCGATCGTAATACAACTAACTAGACGCATACCTTAATAAGGAGTGACTATCCATTGTATGAAACAATACAGGAACCCACCGAAAAAATATCAAAAAAGGCTATTCATGTATGGCGATTTTCCAATATAATTGGTCATTTTATCTTTCTTGTTATCATTACCGTTTTAATTGTCTTAGATGCTAATTATGACTGGTATAATTGGGTGATTTATGTATTATGGGCCTTGGGAGGACTAGGAATTATTTCAGCGATTTGGAGTATTGGTTTAGAACCTGTTTTACTGCAAAGATATTGGCGATATGGGGTTGATGAAGAATATGTTCAATTAAAACATGGTAGATGGAATATGACGCATCAAGTAATTCCTATGACGAAAGTTCAATATGTCAGCTTAGAACAAGGACCGATATTACGAAAATATGGTCTATATACCATATCGATTGGAACGATGGCCTCTAGTCATGAAATCCCGGGAATACCAGAAGTTCAAGCTAAAGCACTGCGAGATAAAATTGCCAGCCTTGCAAAAATTAAGGAAGTGGAAAACTGATGGAGACAGGTAAACGATTGCATCCAATGACAATGCTCGTCTCATTTATTCGTTCTTTAAAAGACGTCTTTTTTATTTTTTTGATTTTATTTGTTATTAATTATTCATCTGATGCAACTTGGGTAAAGATTGGAAGGGTCCTTTTTTTGCTCTATCTTATATATAAAATCTTTGCTGTTATCCTAACGTGGTTACGCACTACATATCTATTAACAGAGAGCTCTGTTGAATGGAAGCAGGGTGTCTTTACACGAAAACAACATCATTTACCATACGATCGTGTACAAAATGTTCAAATAGAAACTCCTTTTTACTTGGGAATGTTTTCTCTAACCAAATTAACCTTGGAAACAGGTGCTGAAAATGAAGAAGCATCCTTTACTTTTACGGTTATTACAAAGGAAGAGGCTGAACGAATAGAACAAATACTCGATCATTATAAACAGCAAGAAGTTAAAGAAAAAACTGCCGAAGCTACGGATATTGAAGGGGAAACATCCGATTATAAATCAAACGAAAAAACAATTCACTTTAATCCTACCAAAAAGGATATCCTAAAAGCTTCGGTACTGTCATTTAGCTATTTATTACTAATCCCTTTACTTGTATCGTTCTTCGATAACATAGATGAATTATACGATCTTTCCAATATAGCCAAAGAAGCATATGACTTCCTAGTTAAATCCTGGGTACTGCTTACCACTGCAATTATTGCAGCAATCTTCATCATGGTAGTCTTTGGTCTCATCCAAACTTATTTGCGTTACGGACGCTATGAAATTTCTTCTGATAATGAAAGAATTTATATTCGGAAAGGCGTATTAAACGAACATCATTTTTCCATTCGCAAGCGAAATGTGCAAGCTGTGCATATTGAACAATCTTTATTAAAACGAATGCTGCAGATTGCTGAAGTAAAGTTAATTAGCACAGGGGGGATTGATACTGAAGATGAAGTAAACTCGTTGTATCCTTTCTTACCAATCAATCGGGCCTACACTATCATTGAAGAACTGCTGCCAGGATATGAAGTAAAACCAAATATGGAACGATTACCAAAAAAATCACTAATAGCACGGTTATGTCGAATACCATGGTTTTGGCTGATTGCGACAGCCACTATTATGATTTTCTTCCCTGAATGGTGGGCCGTATCAATTATTCTCTTTATCTTAACGTATACTGCAAGACTTCTCGATTTTTATTTTTCAGGCGTTTTAATACATGGTGAATTATTACAGATGCGGACAGGCGGCTTTTCACTTACAACATTAATTACTACAAGAGAGAAAATCATTGAATTTAATCTCATGCAAAACTTTATTACGAAACCATTTGATCTTGCCAACATTGAGGTCACAAATCGCGGAAAACCTATTCATGTACAATCACTAGAAGAAATTCCAATGGACATGGCAAAACGTGCTTTCGTGTGGTACACTGCCCGTAATCCAGAAATAGAAAAAGGAGCGTAATGTCGTGGATGATAAAGTTTATATAACAGACAACTTCTTCTCCTCGGGATACACAGATATTAAAAATGAGCAAAATGAAAAGATTGGTTATTTGGATTTAAAGAGTGTATTCTCATCTGGAGTGACCGTATATGATCAACATACTACTAAGCTAGCAGAGGGCAGGTTCAAGGGTTTCTTTTCCAGTCAGTGGATCGTAATGAATGCAGACGGTGTAATGCTTGGCACATTAAAAACGAGCTGGTTCTCGTTTTCTAAAAAGTACACATATACTACAAGTAATGGAGATTTATACAACATCCATTCTCCTGCTTTCTCTAGAGAATTCACGATATATGATGAACAAAATCATGAAATAGCATCCTTTAGACGGAATAATAGTTTCTTCTCTTCATCAGCATATGAATTATTGAATCACACAGATAAATTAACGATGGAGGAATTTATCATTGTCGTTATGGGTGTTAATGCTATCGAAAAAAACAAACAAGCAAGTGCTGCAAATGGAAGAAGCGTAAATTAATTTAGTTCGCATAAAGTGAACCCTCATGCAGTGGGGATTTTCTTTAAAATTAAGTTTTAGGACATCTTAGATGCAAAATAAATTAATATAAAGCAAGGAGTCTCGTCGTCTAAAATATTGGCCGAGACTCTTTCGCTTATAAAACGTTTCGAGTTAACTTTTTGACCCCTCTTTAACCTAATTTTCTTTCATCAGCAGTAAAGTTGATTGATTTCTGTTTAGCTGGAGAAGCTAGGTAGGCGTATACTCCTCCGACAAAGAAGCCACCACCGATAATATTTCCTAGTGTAACAGGAATTAGATTATAAATAGCTCCTGCTAAAGTTATCGTTTCTGGATGTGGTGCTGTTAAAGCTAAAGAAAAAGTAACCATATTTGCTACACTATGCTCAAAGCCAGAAGCAACAAAACCAAATACTAACAGCATCATCACCAAGATTTTAGCGCCGTCTCCTTTTATATTCATCGGTATCCAAACAGCTAGACAAACAATTAAATTACACAAGATGCCGCGGAAAAATAAATACCAGATATTCAAGTCCATTTTAGCAGCAGCATATTTCATTAAAAACTGACTATCTTCTGTAACTGCATATATCCCTGTTCCTACAACTAATAACGCAAAAATAATACCACCAATCAAATTCCCGCTATAACAGGCAAGCCAATTTTTTAATGTATCTTTAATCGTTGTCTGTTTACGAATGGTACTCATCGTGAAGTACATGGTATTTCCAGTAAATAATTCGGCTCCCCCATAAATAATTAAAACAAGGGCGATACCAAAAAATATGGAAGACATAATGGTCGACATCGGTGACTGAATATCAAAAAATCCTTCCGCTAACCGAAATGATAACATCAAGCCAATTCCTACATACAATCCTGACAATATGGCACGGAGTATATATTTAGGGAAAGACGTATTTAATAAATGTTTCTTTTTTAAAGCAAGATTAACTGCTTGATCAATTGGTTGAAGATCCATTGGAATAACTAACTCCTTTATCAAATTTAATACATCCACTACACACAGCAACAAACTAATTGTGAAATAATGCACATATAATTATATAACATTTCCATACATCTGAAAGATTACGTTCGCTGAATTGAAACAGCATTGCAATATAGCGTCACGTGTTAGCTATATTGCTTTGAGGCATCCAACCTGTTTTAGAAACAGCCCTCCAAACACAGGATACAATAGTATATTATACTATATCTGTAATAAAGAAAAGAGGATGTTTTGATAAACAATGTGGTAAAAAATGACGTTGCTAAAAATCCGTTGGTCTATCTTGCAGTCTCGAACCCCTATCTGCAAACCCTCTGTTTACGGGGATTGCTTCGGATTAATTTTTGAACCATTTTCAACAAAACCTGATTCATTTGAACCATCGTAGAAAAATTCACCTGGTTACAACATTAAAAAAATCATAGTAGCTAGCCAAATAATAATCTGCATCGACCTGCTTATTTTGAAAAATACAGGTTTTTATGCCTAACCCCTTTGCAGGAATAAGATCAATGTTACGGTCTCCTATTGCTAAATCAAGCTGATATTTTTGATGTAAATACGTATAAGAGGAAGAATCCGGTTTACGTGGAAACCCATCATCGCTTGTAACCATATCCGTAAAATAACCGGTTAAATGATGATGATTTAAGATGCGTAAAACATTTTTACGATCTTTATGTGTCATAATTACATTTACCTTTGCATATTGCAGTACCTCTTCCAATCCGGAAAAAGGAGTCACATCTTCTGGTGATATACGGTCAACTAAATGGCGTACTTCCTTTTCTTGCTCATCTGTCATATGAAAAGATTCAATTGCATGCGCAAATGATTTTTTTAATTTATTGTATATTTCTTGTTCACTTACATCTGGTAAAATTTGTTTAAAACATTTGGTATAGCTGGGATATGTATCGATTAATGTTCCATCAAAGTCCCATAATATGTTCATTTTCTATCACCTTATTTGCAAAATTAGTTGCCATCCGCTTTTATTAGAAAGACTTGGCTTATCGCCAAGTCTTTATGGCGAAAGCTATCGTTTTTCTTATACTATAAACCCCTAAAATTTACACTTTCTTATAGTATAAAAAAGAGGATGGCTTAATTAGTTAATATCCTTTCTCATAATCAACTAGATTCATATGTGGTACTTCTCCTTGAAGATATCGCTTTAAATTAGGTAAAAAGATATCCTTTATAACACGTTCATCATAATGTTTCGTTGATCCAGCCGTATGTGGGGTAATAATGACTTGCTCCATCTCCCAAAACGGACTATCCTCCGGAAGCGGCTCCGTTGTAAACACATCAAGACCGGCACCAGCAATTTCATGTTGCCGTAATGCTTGAATTAAATCATCTTCCTTTACAATTGGACCGCGACCTATATTAATTAAAATAGCTGTATCCTTCATTTGTTTAAATTGATCTTTAGTAAACATATAGGTCGTTTCTTTTGTTAATGGTAACGTGATAACAACAACATCACATTGAGGGAGCACTACATTCAGTTGATCTGGCTTGTACATTTTATCAACATAATCGGTGGCCTTTCCTGAATGGCGGACACCAAGCACCTGCATACCAAAAGCTTTCGCAATCTTGGCCGTTTCCAGTCCAATTGCTCCAACACCAATAATACCCATTGTTTGATGATGAATCTCTAGATTGAGACGAGCATGATACCATTTTTTCTCTAGTTGCTGGCGAACATATGTATGAATTTTACGAGTTAAACCTAATATGAGTGCAAAAATCGTCTCCGATATTGGATAAGCATGTACACCGTTAGCACTAGTAACATAAATCCCTTTTTGTTGTAATTCCGGTAGTGGAAGGGAATCAATACCTGCCGTCCATGTTTGTAACCACTTTAAGTTTTTATTTTCTTCAAGTACAAGTGGTTCGATCTTCTGACTCCAGTGTAAAATAATTTCTGCTTGTTTTAAATCGTCAGTTAAAAGAACAGAATCATTAGCTGCGACAATGTTCCAGTCTGGGAGAAATTGCTTTATCGTACGTACTAGTGATTCTTCAAGCTTTAGATTGATTACCAATGTTCGCTTTGTCATAATAGCCCCATCTCCAATTAATTATAACACTACTTGCAAGTGGCCATCTTCCAGCTGTGGCTCTTTTTTTAACGTGGAACATGGAAAGATAAATGTCCATGGCATGCTACACTTAGCCGGAATCGTCAATCTTCTATCATGAAACGTTTGGGTAGCAATTGGCTTAGTTCCTTCTTTATACATTAATGTTTTATGTTGTAAGGATAATATTTTATCCGTATCATTTTGAATAATTACTGAAACTAATAAATCACGGCGATGATTTATTGCGCTGCAGAGTGGTATAAACAATTGATTATCCCCGGATTGCTTTGCCTGTTCAAAAGCTGTAATAATATCCTGCCGATCCTTGACATCAATTGTTTTATCCCAAGCAGATTCAAAGATTAAACGCTGCATAACTATCACCCCATCTAAGCCTAAGTATACCATGATTTGTTCTTTAGCCACATATCAAATTTTCAATGGATTCAATAAAGCGACCATTCCCAAACATTTACTTCTCTTTACATCTCCCCGGGATTCTATTCTTTTAACCTAGTTCAATAAAAGAGCTTGACTAGTGACAAGCAGTTAACGCTTTTGATTGTTTAGCTTTATTTTACAATGGTGCAACTTTTTTATACCCGTTTAAAAATCTGTCGTACAAGCCATCTATTATGAATAGAATAATAATAATTTATTCCCCATCTGGAGGTTATAGTAATGAACACTTTTATCAGTTATGCCCTACTTGGTATTTCCTTATCTGCACCGATTGGACCGATTAATGCCGCACAACTAAATAGAGGCATGCGCCACGGCTTTTTACATGCTTGGTTAGTCGGATTAGGCGGAATGATTAGCGATCTTTTATTTATGCTGCTTATTTATTTTGGTGTTGCTTCATTCCTAACTACGCCGCTTATGAAAACATTTCTCTGGCTATTTGGTTGTTTCATTCTTGTTTATACAGGGATAGAAAGCATAATTGGAGCAAAAAATTTAGTAGAAGCAAAACCCTCTGTAAAAGCATCTTCAAAAAGAAAATCATTTCATATGGGGTTTTTAATTGCTATTTCTAATCCGTTAAATATCATCTTTTGGTTGGGTATTTACGGTGCCGTTTTAGCAAAAACTAGCGATCTTTATAATAATTATCAGCTTATCCTCTACAGCAGCGGTATCTTTTTAGGAATTATCATATGGGATATATTTATGGCAGGGGTCGCCTCAACGTTTAGAAAATTCTTTCCTCCACACGTATTATCCATCATCACGATTGGAGGCGGAATCATGCTACTTGGATTTGGTCTCTATTTTGGATATGAAGCAATTACTTTCTTCATTCAAGGAAAATTGGGCTAGCCCTACCTGAACTAGGTAATCTGTATTTGCATGACTACTTGAAATTCTAACACTGTATACCGTAGCCTTTTAGCAATTTAGAAATATCGACTCATAGATTTCTAAAGTCTTTTTAAACGTTGAGACATGCTAAATTTTTATAAATCATTACGTACGACAACGTTCCTATGTCATTTCCTTCGGCTTTTGAACACTTACTTAAAAATAAGCAAGCACCCATTTCATTCTTCAGCAATAGATTATGGTAGAAGGAGGAAGAAAGTAAAATGGGTGTACTCTTTGACAAAATGTTATTAGAACAACAGCTAGAAACATTACCTGAGTGGAAACAAGCAGCGTATAAATATTTTGCTTCCATGCTTACTGATGATAATACGTACCCTTGTGTTCCTGCAAGACACGGTTTCTTAGAAAACCAGCTTCGGTTTTGCTTTATAGACGATCCACGTAAGGAAAGCTCCATAAAAGTTCTAGCTACTGCTTTAAAAGATTATGGAAGCAGTTCACGTAAATTAGGGAGTTATACATCACTAGCAGTATTTTTCCAAACGCCAAAGGATATATATGGAAATTATACAGTGGAAGATTATCGCAACTTATTTTGGAATGTACTTAATCGCCTAGCAGCCATTGATGAGCACGAGTGGCCAAAAGACATTCCGGAAAATCCGGCTCATTATAAATGGGAGTTTTGCTTTCATGGAGAACCTTATTTTTCCTTTTGTGCTACACCCGGGCATAAACAGCGAAAAAGCCGATACTTTCCTTGCCTTTGCATAGCTTTTCAGCCACGCTGGGTATTTGCATCATTGAATGGAAGTACGTCCTTTGGTCGAAAAATGAAAACCATTATTCGTAAAAGGCTGGTAAATTATGATGGCTTCCCGGGTCATCCTGATTTAAAGTGGTATGGAGAAGAAGATAATCATGAATGGAAGCAGTATTTTTTAAGCGACGACGATAGCAGTCCAATCCAATGTCCTTTTAAACATATAAAGTAGAAGCTGTCTACCTTTCTTCATTAGCTTCTTTTTTCCACTTGCTTTTTATAATAAACACTTGCAATTGTTATTAGCATAATAAACAATAAACTTACAACAAAACCGACTCTGCTTGCATCCCAACAATGAGCTAGATTCTCATTTCTCGCTTTAAAATGTTGCCAAAATAAAGAGCCAATTATATAGAAGCATTAATCCCGCGCCTGTTATCAAGTACTCAAACAATCTTTCCGGGAAAGCAAGTGAAATAGTATAGAAACGACTAAGCCGCTTGCTGTAAACAGACAAGCTGAAAGTAGTCTTTAACCATTCCCCGTTCGGCTAAAATGGTCAGTGCATCTTGATCCTCAACGAAGTCAAAATGGTAATCCCAGCAAATAATGCTACTACCATCGTAGAGAAGCCTCCAATGACAAAAACCTCAGTAAAAATACCAGTAACATAGCGGAGAACAAAGAAGGCAAGTGCGGTAAGTGGACTCTCATCTAGCATTTATGTTGTGCCATGAACAAGTGCTAGTACAAGTCCAATGGAAACAAATAAATGCTGGTAAATACAAGTAGTATTTTTATTCTGCCTGAACGTAGAGCCTTTTGTGATCTTTTAGGCAATTTCCGAGAAGCCCCATAACTTCAACCCCGCCAAAAGCATAAAATGCATAAATCAGTGATTCCCAAAACCCTGCTGCTCCTTTTGAAAAGAAACCTTTATCTTTTTCTAGTGACGTTACTACCTCTGCACCATTCATCCAATCTTTTATTATTAAGAAACCAGCTACCAAGATAAACATGCAGATCGCAGCTGTTTTCATCACTCCAAGAAACCCTTCTATTTTTCCAAATCCGTTCACTCCTGTTAATATTAGTTAGATACAAATGAAATGATAGCATGACAAATCGTATCCTTTCTTTGTCAATTTTCTTACCCTCTCCAGGGTAACTGGATTTATGAGGAAAGAGTCTCATGAAAAAGTTTGTCCTTTCGCACATAAAAATTATTGAACTGGAAAATATAGAGAATGAATATTAAAACTAGGAGGAATCCATTATGCAACAGATGAATCAACCAGGAAATCAGAAACAGCCTGAGAATATGCCCCAACAGCAAGGAATGCCTCATATCGGAGGACACGAAGTATTTGATGCACACGAAGTCATTTCAGGTGTTATTAGCATGCTTGACCACTATCAATTGTATGAGCAGCATATTCAAGACCCAGAATTAATGGACATTTTAAAGCGACAAACAGCTTTTGTTACCCAGACTTACAATACAATTGTTGAAACGTTCAAAACAGGAAAAGACCCTTCGGTACCGACCCAAACTTATAAAATGCAGCAAGACAATGACGCCATTTTTGGAATGAAACCTGGTCAGCCAAAAAAGCCTAATACTTCTGTGAACGAAATCTCGGACCAAGGAATTTCAAGTTATATGTTAGGACACGCAAAATCGCTATCTCCTCTCATGGCGATGGCAGCTACAGAAATGACAAATCCTGTACTGCGCCGTGTTGTTGCCGATAGTGTTCCCAACTTTATTGAAATGAGCTATGAAATTTTCCTTTATCAGAATAAGCATGGGTATTATCAGGTTGCACAACTAAACCAACAGGATATGCAGCAAATGCTAAATAGCTATACTACTGTTCAACAAGGTAATCAATTGCATTAAACAAAACAAAATCGATTCCGAAAATTAACTACATTTTTTGAGTAATTTAAACATTATAGGATTCTGTAGATGTTCTATCTGCAGAATCTTATTTAAATGAAGGATAGGCTTCAGTTAGTAGAAAAAATGATCGCGTTCTTAAAGTTCTTATTAGAGAGTGCTTGATTAATAAAGAAGTTTTTGAATCCGTCATTAATCACATGACGATGCCTGCCCTAAAGTTTCACTTTATCGTATAAGAAAAACGATGGCTATCGCTAAGGGCTTGGCGATAAGCCAAGCTTTTCCAAACACAAACAAACCGAACAATTATAAATGAATTGTTCGGTTTGTGCTATTTAGTATTTGCTTATGTCCCAGCCCTTTTTAGATGTACGCTATAGCATCTTATTTTAGCTAGTAATACTTCTCTTTCTTACCTTCGACATCGAGAGCATAATCGTGACTAGTGAAAGGCTTATCAATATTCCTCCAACCATAGCATTTTTCTCAACGGAAGCCTGTTCAATAACAATTCCACCAATAAGAGAACCAAATGCGATACCAAAATGCAGTGCAGAATTATTTAAGCTTTGTTGAATATCCGCTGTCTCAGGCGCAGACTCAATCAAATAACTTTGTAAAGCTGGAGTAATTGCCCAGCTCATCATTCCCCAAATAATCATCACTATAATAAATAAGGCTAAAACCGAAGTCGTATATGGAAGCGTAAAAATGGATAAAGAGAAAATAATCAGCGTTGTGATCATTGTTCTTTTAGATCCAAACCGATCCGATAATGTTCCTCCGACACCACCACCGCTTACAGCAGCAATACCGAAGATAAAATAAAAGACGCTTAACCAGCTTCCACTAATACCCATCGTCATTTTGACAAATGGGGTGAAATAAGCATATAAAATCGTATGTCCAGCCATAAATAAAAAGGTTGTACCATGCGCTAAAAAGATCTTACTTTCTTTTAAGGAGTTGATTTGCTCCTTTAAGGATACTTGCGGTTTAGGCGGAACCTTGTCCATCAATAAATAAACTCCAAGCATGGATAAAATCGTTAAAAATACAATGAATAGAAAAGGAGCCCTCCAGCCAAACGCATTACCCAGTACTAGACCAATCGGCACTCCTAAGACAATCGACCCGCTAATCCCCATCGAAACAAAACCAATGGCACGACCACGGTGCTTTTCACTTCCTATATTTGCAGCGATGGTTAAGCATAATATAATCAGCAATGAACCACTTGCTGCTGAAAGCATTCGTCCGATAAATAGCACACTGTAAACAGGGCTAAAGGCAACAAGTAAATTACTAAGCGAAAAAATGAATAAGAAAATAAGGGTTAGACGTTTCCGCTCTATTTTCGCTGTAGCAATCATTAAAAGGGGAGCGGTAATCGCAAATACTAAAGAAAAGACAGTGATTAATAGTCCAGCCTTCCCTAAGCTGACATGCAGATCTTCCGCAACTAAATCCAATATTCCTCCAATAATTAATTCAACCATTCCTACTACAAAAGATACAATTGTTAATAAATATACACGTTTGTCCATCCTATGACGCCTTTCTAATAATATCTCGTAATACACTGCACGTTAACGCCTTGTTGTCTAAAGAAAAACCAGCTAACGCTAATCCTTTGGTACTTATAATGCTATGTTGGCCTCGCCTATACGCAAAAAATATCTTTTTATAATGCCGAATCAACTTCTATTAAACGTAAACATATAATCGCGCTGTGATCCACTTAGCCATTATCAAAAAACTCGTGAAGGGGACGATAATGGGAAAGCGAATCAAGCGCGACTCGTGTTTAGAAAGCAAAATCGTTTCGCTCCGTTAGGTCGATACCTTGTTCTTAACGACAACGATTTCTCCATTTTTTATTATAACAGATAGGTCAATATAAAAAGCCAGTGTTATCGTCAATATATTACGATCATACCATATGAATTCACGAATAAAGTGAAACTTCATTTCTTGGAATGCCTTTCACAAGAAATGTTAGCACCACAAGGGTATGACCTAAAGGCCTCTGAACGAATCGGGCATTTAGATGCCGTTAACTACCACATATTCCCTATTGTATCAACTCAAGGTCTTGAAGGGGGAGGCTTACGGCATCTTACATGCGGGATAAAGGTGGTTCAGCATTTGCCGCATCATTTTACCAAGCTGTTGTCATATACGATTAATGAAGCTCTGGCCAATACTCTTTATTCACCTCAATGAAGTCATCTAGTAACTGTTTTGCAACTGTAGCACTTGGAACCGTTTGCGATAATGTAAGTGCCTGCCATAGTTTTTGATACGAATGTTCTATCCATGCTTCTACCACTAGCTTCTCCACAGCTACCTGCTGTTCCATTAAACCCTTTTGGAAAGTTGGTATTTCACCAATCGCTAATGGTTCATAACCATCTTTTCCTACAATACATGGTATTTCTACCATTGCATCATC
This sequence comes from Virgibacillus proomii, assembly GCF_900162615.1. Lineage (NCBI taxonomy): Bacteria > Bacillati > Bacillota > Bacilli > Caryophanales > Bacillaceae > Virgibacillus > Virgibacillus proomii. The sequence goes on from NZ_FUFN01000009.1 coordinate 994,719, forward strand.
TGGGAAGTTTTTAATAGCTCCTTTATTTTCTACAATAATAAGCATTTTCTCTTTCGTATTGAAGGCTAATGCGGTAGCTAAATCAACAATAAATTCTGCGTGAATTCCGATTTCCAGTGTTGTACCTTGGGAATGACCATTTTTTTCAATCTCCGCACACGCTTCAAATACTTCTTTTTCACGCCCATCAATGACTTCATTAGCTCGTGTGTAATTTGGATCTGTATGTTCTACGACATAGTCTGGATATAAATAGTATTTTAAATACGTGTTTGGAATAGTAGTAGGCTCGACTTCCACTAAGTGCTTAGCAAATAGGTTTGTCTCAAACCAACTGTCTTTATTAGCTGTTGCCATACCTTTTTCTCCATTGATAAAGCCATATGTTTTCATATGCTCGATTAATTCAGGTAGTAATTCATTTCCTGCTTTATCTTTGATTGATGTATACCAGCCAAAGTGGTTTAATCCGTAATATCTAATATCTAAATCTTTCCGAGAAGGAACACCAACGATATCAGCAATGCTATGCTCCATACCAATTGGCATATCACAAATATTTATCACTCGAGAATTAGGGCGTAATCTACGTGTCGCTTCCGCTACGATCGAAGCTGGGTTTGAATAGTTTAACATCCAACAATGAGGTGAATATTTTTCCATATAATCAATGTTTTCCAGCACCCCACCGATTGAACGCATACCATAAGCAATTCCACCCGGTCCACACGTTTCTTGTCCTACGCAACCATGCTTCAATGGAAGTTTTTCATCTAATTCCCGCATCGGTAATTTTCCAACACGTATATGTGCTAAACAAAAATCAACATCGGTATATGCTTCTTCAGGATCTGTCGTTGCTACATAATCAATGCTTGGATCTTTTTCTTTGATCAATATCTCACATGCTTTCGCAACTTTATTTTGCCTTTCTTCATCATTATCATAAAGCTTAATCTTTCTTAATGGCAAACGATCCAAATTGTCTAACAACATTAGAATTATTTCCGGAGTATAGGTGCTCCCACCGCCTGCAATAACTACTGATAGTTTCTTCTTCATAAAACATCCTCACCTTCATAAAAGTAATATTGATGTACTTTAGATGAAAAGGAAGTTCATTTAAATTAATAAATTATTGTCCTAGACTTAAAGTACCAGTACATGCCTGCAGTTTAAGTGTACCACTCTCGTTTCTAAGCACACAATTATACTTTTTCCGCATCATGAGGAAAAGTGGCAACGAAATTTTAAAGTTTCATCTCCTGAATTTATAACTTATATAATCCTTCATCAAAATTATACCTGTCTTTAGGTCTAGTGGCCCTCTTTTTGAAGACACAATGAGATGCAATTTTTACTATTACTTTGTGTTGCAAGATTTATTATTCATTTATTTCCGTGCAACATCTCTGTTTACAAAAATATGAGTTTTACAAAATTTTTTTAACACCTAAAATATTATTTGAAATCTATTTATTTTATGTTATGCTAGATTTGCAGATTAATGGAAGCGGATACAAAGGCAGGTATTAACCATGGGAGATAAAAATAACGTTATATTCGACTTAGCCATTCGAACAGCAGATATGATTGTAAAAATGTTTGGGGATCGTTGTGAAGTGGCTGTACATGACTTCACTGATTTACAGCATTCGTTAATTCATCTTGCAGGTAATGTCACAGGTAGGAAAATTGGTTCACCAATTACGGATCTCGTTTTAAATGAATTAACTAAAAAGCAAGAAGATGTACAAGATATTCCCAGTTATAAAACGCAATCCAAGCAAGGGAAAGTACTGAAATCCTCTACCGTTTTTTTAAGAGATGACAAGGAAAAAATTATTGGGGCACTTTGTATGAACTATGATATTAGTCTGTTCATACAATTTGGTGGAGAAATTGAACAATTTATTAATTTTCAACAAGAAAAACAAGCAACGGAAACATTTTTTAATTCGGTACATGATGTTATTCACGAAATGGTAGATCGAGTTATTCTCGATCACAAAAAAGCACCAGTAGAAATGTCAATTGACGAAAAAGTAGACTGTGTACGGATTTTAGATGAAAAAGGGGTTTTCTTAATAAAAGGAGCAACAGAGTATGTAGCTCAGAGACTAGGTGTATCAAAGTTTACTATTTATAATTACCTTCATAAGGTACGCTCGTTAAACGAATACCAAGTTGAAGTAGAAAAATAGTAATAGCGCAAAATACACATAAAGACATTTTAAAAAGGACGATACTATTCATCTTGTTTTAGCTTTATTTCATTGTTTAGCTACAAAGCACCAAGAGGAATGAAGCAATGGGTGCATTAACTATGCTGCAATTGCACCTTTTTAGTAGAAGCGTATAGCGTTATGTAGGCGGCAATTTATTACATGTTGAATTTTGAGGAGAGGTTGGTGATGCTACTGGAAGTATGGGAGGTGTAGCAGGTGCTGTACTCGATGCCTTAGCCATGGGTGTATCGCCAGTTTATGCATTAATCGTTGGTGTTTCTTCAGCCAAACTGAGATTACTTCCAGGCTTTATTGCTGGGTACCTAATATCATTTATTGTAAAACAAATTGAAGCCAAGGTTCCTGATCGACTGGATTTAATTGTTTCCATTTGTGTAGCCCGACCACTAACACGACTAATCGCTGTATTTTGCCGATCCAATCGTTGATGCCACATTACTGATATTAGCGGTATGATACCCGAAGCAACCAATACCAGCCCCATTACCTCATGGAAATCATCTTAGGAGGCGTTATCACCGTTGTTGCAACAGCTCTGTTAAGCTTGATGGCATTGCCTGCTATGCTTGGCTTAACAGGTGTCCCAATGGCAATAGGCGCACTAGCTGTGTTCGATTCTTCATTTATAAACTATGTCTTTTTTATCGTATAAAATTTGGTGACCGAAAAACGACGATCACTGTTGCTATCGAACCGTTATCACAAGTAGATATCATCTTACTGGCTTTGCAGTTATGTATGGATTTAATATGAATCAAAGGTGTAACTATTATGGCGCTTCGTTGCGCAGCATGCAGTGCGCTTTGGGGATATATTGGCTCTAAAACTTTAAAATCCGATGGGTGCATGAATTGGCGGAAATTAACGGATAATGGTATAAAAAAGTTATTCATAAATGATTTACAAAGAATCGTTTAACATAATAGTATAAACAATAGGTGGTGATTGGTATGAAATATAATTCTGTTTTTGATATTATCGGTCCAGTAATGATTGGTCCTTCTAGCTCTCATACTGCTGGCGCAGCAAGAATTGGGAAAGCTGCTCGCAACTTATTGGGCGAAGAACCAACATGGGCTAAAATTCACTTATATGAATCTTTTGCCAAAACCTATAAAGGTCATGGTACTGATTTCGCATTAGTAGGTGGGTTGCTTGGCTTTGAAACGGATGACCCACGAATGAGTAAAGCATTAGACATTGCAAAAGAACGCAATTTTGATATAGAGTTTATTGAAGACACAGCTGCAGTTAATCATCCGAATACCGTGCGCTTAATCATAGGAAGTGATACGAATCAAATCGAATTAGTAGGTATCTCCATCGGTGGTGGAAAAGTTGAAATTACCGAGCTAAACGGTTTTGTGCTTCGCTTATCAGGTAACCATCCGGCTCTGTTAGTTATGCATAATGACAGATTTGGGGCAATTGCTTCGGTCACTAGCATATTAGCAAAACACGAAATCAATATTGGACATATGGAAGTAAATCGGAAAGATGTTGGTGATGAGGCGTTAATGGTAATTGAAGTGGACCAAAATATAAAGGAAACGGTTATGCATGAACTACAAAAAGCAGCGCATATTACCAATATTTGCACGATCGTTAGTTAAAATTTTAAGAGAAAGGGGTTAATCTATGTTTCGGACAGTAGCAGAACTTGTAGAGTTGGCAGAAAAAGAAAACATACCCATTTCGGAAGTAATGATTCGACAAGAAATGGACGTGAAAGAAAAAACTCGTGAAGAAGTTATGGCAGAAATGGAAAAAAATTTAGAGGTGATGGAAAAAGCGGTTGAGGACGGCTTAAAAGGGGTTAAGTCAGTAACCGGCTTAACTGGCGGAGATGCTGTATTAATTCAAAACTACATGAAAGAAAAAACACCTTTATCTGGCCATCTACTGTTGGATGCGGTAAGTAAAGCAATGGGAACAAACGAAGTCAACGCAGCAATGGGGATTATTTGTGCAACTCCAACTGCAGGAAGCGCCGGTTGCGTCCCAGGGACATTATTTGCTGTAAAAAACCAATTAAACCCAACTCGTGAACAGATGGTACGATATTTATTTACCGCTGGGGCGTTCGGATTTGTTGTCGCCAATAATGCCTTTATCTCCGGAGCAGCCGGGGGATGCCAAGCAGAAGTAGGTTCCGCGGGTGCGATGGCTTCGGCTGCTATTGTTGAAATGGCTGGGGGAACTCCGCAGCAATCAGCAGAAGCATTTGCCATTACATTAAAAAACATGCTCGGACTTGTTTGTGATCCGGTGGCTGGACTTGTAGAGGTTCCCTGCGTAAAGCGAAATGCAGCAGGTTCATCACTCGCCATTGTTTCTGCAGATATGGCGCTAGCTGGTGTCACCAGTCGCATTCCTTGCGATGAAGTTATTGGTGCTATGTATCGAATTGGCAAAACGATGCCTTCTGCTTTACGGGAAACAGGAGAAGGCGGACTGGCTGATACACCAACGGGGCGTTGGTTACAACAGAAAATCTTTGGCTAATGAGCATGGTGGAGCAATAAATATTTTTGCTTCACCATCTTGGTTTATCTTCCACTTTTGTAAAAATGTTAATTCCGGTTTTCCCTTTTGTTTTTCCTAAAGTGAAACGAAGTACAAACGAGATAACCAATGATTCCTTGGCAATTACCATTTATTATGCTTTCCAGTCACAGAACCTGCTATAAACTGTATAATGGTAACAAAAGCTAGAAGCTCTCGGTTAGTAGCGTAAAAACGACAGAACTTCTGACAAGCTAAAGTGAACCTTCATTTATTGGAATGTTTTTTCCAGAAATAGTAGTGCCGCAAAATATGACCTAAAGCCCACTGAACCAATCAGGCATTAGGGGCCGTTTCTCTACTTATTATCTATAACTCTTGAATGGGGAGTCTTACGGCACCTTACATACGGGATAAGGAAAACATGCCTCTAAAACAGGGTAAACGACGCTAGAGCGACAAGCCCTCTTTTAGTCGGCTTCCTTTAGATTCGAGCGATGATGACTTATCGTAGGAAGAGTTTGCTAGTCACTCAAGCGCTTAAGCTAGACAACGAAGCTACTTTTCAAAAAAGATATCCACAATAAAATAGTTTTACAGTTCCCTAAATAGTAAAGAGGCTAAATCTCTAAGAGATTTAGCCTTGTCTTATGATTAATATTGATCTGGACTGTAAACAAAAGCGTTTGGCACAACATTATTCGGATCATACGTTTCTAATATCTTTCCGTAGCGTTCTCTGTAATTATTTTCAACTTCTAATTGAGGAATTACCTTTGTTGCTTCTTCAAAGAAATGCTTAGAACCTCTACCCATTTCCTTTCCTCGTTTTGTATGTTTATCAAGTGCTACATCCATGATTTCCGGTTTTTTACCCATGGCAAAACCTTTAATAATAATATTTTTTAAATAATCACTAGATCTATCTTTCGTGCTTTCACATAAAATACGAATGGCATGAATGAAATACATTGGCTGATCGCCATCATTATACGGAAAATTCTTTCTCATTTCATTTAAATTTTGAACATGTAAAGCAGCATCTAAATTACCAAAGCCGATATCTTCAACTGAAATGGTTAATAATCTTCTCCACAGTCTGTCTAATAATTGTGGTGAACTAATATACAATTCATATGCATATCCACAAGCTTCCTCCACCATTGCTCTACGAATTGCTTTCTGCAATGAAGAAACAATCTCATCCGTTGCAAAGTTATTTCTTGTTTTTGTTTCCGCCCAAATATTATAAGCTTGACTCATAGTAACGTCTCTCCTTGTTCATTTTCTGTTTGTAATATTGAATATCTAAAAAACTCCATAGATTAAAAGTTTAATTAGCTTGATATACTTCTATTAATTCTTGTACTAAAATCTTTATCGTTTCTGCACTCATCAGTTGATCCTCTGCATGAACTAACAGTAAGCTTACTTGGGGTTCTAACTTTTGCATTTCATCTGTTAAAACAGATGAATGAATATGGTGTGCTTCAGAATAAACATCAGAACCCTCTTGTAGCTTTTTCATAGCCGCTTCTCGATTCCCTTTTTTAGCATCGTCCAAAGCCATTAAATAGTTAGATTTTGCAAGTCCTGCACAAGTAATAATTTTCATTGCTACTTCGGATAAATTCTCCACCATGGACATATTGTTAAGCTTTCCTTTCATCGTGTAGTTTGTGAGCTTGCTGTAATGCCTCTTCTCCATTAGCCATTGCATAGGTTCTAGGCTCCACAGCAGCTACAGGAATTTGTAATGTCTCTTGAATGGAATCTACAGCGTAAATAATCTGTGGGCCAACTAGACATACATCCCACTTTCCTTTTTCCTCTCCTAAACCATTATTCGATCTTGCTTCTATAACTACATCCTCATTTTTAATCGCAGCAGCCTTTTTCATTTTATCCACTAAGATAGAGCTTGACATTCCTGCATTACAAACTAATAAAATTCTCATTTCATTCACTCCTTCTTATTGATTAAACATTTCATTCAATCTAATAGATGTTTGTCAAAAAAAGATTTGGTTAAGCTAATAATCTTATCCAGAAACTCCTTCTTATCCTTCGCCTCCAGCAAGCTGGAGATAGAATCATTATCCAAGGCTAACTGCTGAATAAAATGAAACAATGTGCTAACATCATCATCCATTTTATTTTCAATAGCTAACAGAAAAACAATTTTTATTTTTTCTCCATTATGGATGAGTGGCTTTTTTAGTAAAGCCACATTGACCGTCGTTTTTTTCGCAAATGAAGTTAATGGATGTGGAATCATAAAATATTTGCCTAATGTAGTTGGATAATTTTCCTCTCGTTGAATCACATCCTTTACATATCCATCCACATCATCGATGCGGTTATGCTGTTTAAACTTCTGTGCCATCTTTCCAATTAATTCTGGGAATTCAAAAGCCTTGTCATATATTTCAACAAACTCATCACTAAACATTCTTAAAATCAACTTTTCATATCGATTGCTGTTTTTTATTTTATGGATGGTGTTAGCAAGGGAGAAATAATCACTTCGTTCCGGTATTCTCTCGATAACATGACATGGTATTTGTTCGTCTATATTTAAAATGTTTGTGGCAATGATTAAGTCTACATCATTATTTTCTAAATACTTCTCAAGAGCAATCAACGGCAGGCACGCTGTAACTTCAATATGATTGATAAAATTACTCGCAAGCCAATTTTGGATAATATGATTAATTCCCATACTTGTATCACTAATCACAACTGTTTTTAACCGAATATTATTTTTTCTTAAAAAAATCTCAATATAGATGGCGATATAAGATATTTCATCATCTACTAAATACTTCTTTTGATATCGATACACGATATGAACAATCAACATCGCCACTTCATAAGCAAATGGATAGCGCTTCTTAATATCTCCTATAATCGGATTGGATAACTCATAGTTTGTATCTAACCGACGCAGCATATATTCGATATGAACCTTTAAATTCTCTATCGTTTCTACACTTTCCTTTAAATCGATACTATATTTATCCATTACTTCTCGGCTAAAATCATTCAATATGGTTAAGGCAGTAACACTGATATTTTCATCAACAGACATCGTACTTGTAGGTATTTTAAGTGACCAAAAGAAACGATTTAAACCGGTTTTGTCATGCTCTTTAATATCGATTCCTGATTCGATTAATTCGTTAAGTAAAGAGCTTATATTCCCATTGAAAAATGATTTTGTCTCCGTCTTTATCGTAAAGCCAAATCTATTCCTAATAACAACAATATAAATCGCAACAACAATCATTTCGAAAGATTTATCATCGACGATAAGCTTTTGCGCAGCTAATTGATTTTTTATTTTTATTTTCAATAAATCAAGTTCTTTATAATCAAAATTTCCATTTACTAGTAGCTGTAAATCCTGCAAATAATCTTGTTTATCTGATAAGACCAGCTCTTTTAGCATTTTAAATAACACATATCTTATTTCATCTTCTGACGCTTTAACACGGATCGTATTCTGGTGGAATCGAATAGGTGTAACATTATATTTATCATTTAACATTTGTTTGAGTTTACTTATATCTTTAAAAATAGTTTGCTCTGACACGTATAAACGATCTGCCAAATCATAGCAATCCTGATGTCCTTTAAATAATACTTCTCCTAATATTGCATAGAGGCGATCATCATTATTTTGGTGCAATAGGGTTTGTTTTTTTACCATTGGGTCAATGAATGCCTTTAAGCTCTCTATATATTCCGGGTTAAGATAATAACCCTTTTTATTAGATGAATGAATACTAAAGCCTTCTTCACTTAATGCTTTATTAATTGAGGCGATATCATTTCTTACGGTTCTTGTAGAAACATTCAACTTATCAGCTAATTTAGCTCCAAATACTCCCGTGTTATTTTTAAGAATTAGCTCAATTATTTCTTTTTGGCGTTCCGTAAACATAGATATCACCTACTCTCTTTAGAAAATATACTGGCTTTAAGACATCTCCAAAATATTAGCACGAATCACTAGTTCGGCAATATCTCTATTAGTGGAAATTTACTTCGTACGTCCCCTTACTTAATACATATAACTTAAGCTGTTTTTTCCTTTTCTTTTTTCAACTCATTGCTTTCCATGGCTTTAAAGAATGGAAAATAAATCAATGTCATTATGATTAAGCTGACAAAAACGAAGACCACAGCTTTCCAATCTAATGTCATTAAAAATGCTCCCACTCCAGGTGGCAAAAATCCTGGCGGGTTGGCAATTGGCATGCCAATAAGACCAGTAGTCATTGCAAAATACGTTAGTATGGTTATAAGTAACGGTCCGAATACAAAAGGAATGAACATAAATGGGTTTAATATGATTGGTGCACCAAATATGAGTGGTTCATTAATTCCAAATAGTGAAGGTATAATAGAAACCTTACCAATCGCATTTAAGTTCTTTGCTCTTGATCGCATCATTAATAACACTAAACCAAGCGTTAACCCCGATCCTGTTACTTGTAATATGTTATAGTATAACCCAAACGTAAAGATGTGAGTTACTTCGGCGCCAGCGCTATAAGCGGCAATATTTTCCGCTTGATATGTTATTGCAAATGGTGCCCAGACTGCTGAAGTAATTGCCGGTCCGTGTAAACCGAAAAACCATAAAAACTGAGTTAAAAAGATAACAATTAATAATGATGGTAAACTATCCATCGAACTAATAGCTGGCGCTAAAACGTTCATAATTACTTGTGGAAAAGCCACATCTCCTAGTTTTGTTGAAATAATGGCTATCGCCGTTGCAATAATAATGTTTACAACCATTGGAAATAAGTTACTAAAGCTATCCCCAACCATTTGTGGCACACTAGATGGAAGTCTGACAACCATTTTCTTATTAATCATAAATCGGGTTATTTCTACGGTTAAGATGGCAGAGATAATACTTACAAATAGCCCCTGAGCTCCTAAATAAGTTATATCTAAGCCAGACTCTGTAATTACCCCACTTAAAATCACATGAGTAATAATTGCTGTAATACCATATTGGGATGATTTTAACCCATATTTCTTAGCTAAAGAATTGGCAATAAAAAACGCTGCATAAATGGATAATAATCCATTCGTAAACTTATCTGGATAGGTTAGAATTTCAATATTATTTGCAAAAAAATCATGGATAGGACCACTTGGAAACACATTCATAAATGCTATTGGCAAAATAAAAAACGATCCTATAATGATAATTGGTATAATTGCAATCATTCCGTCTTTGATTGCTTGTAGGTGCTTCTGCTGTTCAACTTTATTTGCGATTGGCATCAGCCATTTCATTAAAGTTTCTTGAACTTTTGAGCTTTTCATGGCGACCTCCTATTGTGAAGTTTTTTACTTGTTTGCTACAGCTTAACTATATATGAAAACGGTTTTGGCCAGCAAATAAACATTTTCCTCCCTAGTAGGAAAAGCTTTTTTCTGCTCTGGTTATTTATTTCCAATAAGCAAGTAAGTATACTTTCTCTAGCTTCAGATAACATGGCTTTTGAAGGGCAATATGTGGTTGAATAAAAGTATAGAGAACCAAAGCAACAACACATTCACTAGATTATTCTGGATTAGACTTTTTGAGCATCTCCAACAAATGCCATTTACTAATAAAACGATAGTAGCCATACTTCATTTTTACTATGTGTCATTTGTTAGGCACCTTAGAAACCACTCTACCCTGATATTTATACAGCAAAAAACGGATCTGCTATAAACAGATCCGCTTCAAAAGGGGATTACGTTTTTCCTATGGTATATTCACTTTACCATCAATTAAAGAGGCTTAATCCTGCCCCTTTGGTACATACTTAAAAATTTCACCGGACTCAAAAAATTCTATTAAACGGCTAATCCAATTATAATAGTCTAGTGATTTTTTGATTTCCTCTAATAATATATTTATCTGGGCTTCTACTTCCTTACTCGGGAGTGCCTCTTCTTGCAGTTTCACTAATTGTCTGCGCAGATTGTGCTCTTGTAATCTGCTTTTACTAATGGTTTTACGCCAATTAGCAGAAAACAAAGTGATAAATGTTTGATAATAGTCATTATCTACTTTAATTAAATCTTTGCGTACACCTTTGACAAAAACTTTTTCAGCGATATTTAGTTCTATCATCTCACGAACCACTTGACTCATCCGCATTTTACTCATTCCCATTGCTTCAGACAATTGTTCGAGCGTCATTGGCTCCTTCCGCATGCAAATAATCCCAAATACCCTGCCAACCGTTTTAGAGACTCCAAAAGTATGCACATTATCGGCTATTTTTTCAATCATTTCATTTTCTAACATTTCCATTTGGTCTGCAAGCTTTTCCATACCTATTTACCCCTTGAATTGTACTATTGTAAAAGCTAATATACCATAATTTTTTCAAAAACAAAAAAGCCAAATGTTGACTATTTTATAGCAAAATAAAGCAATTATACGAATAATCGAGTATAAAATGTGTAAAATATATTTTTTATACATTTTACAAAGATTATGAAGGGCTTTGCTGGTTTTGTTTTAATTTGCATTCTTCTATAATTACTTTAGGTCTATAAGGCGGTGAAAAGATCAAGAAAAATATGAAGGGGGTGCTTTGTTTTGCTTAAATTTGATCATGTTTCAAAAGTGTATGAAGGCGGAACAAAAGCAGTCGACAATATCAATCTGGAAATAGACAGCGGTGAATTCATCGTATTTATCGGGCCAAGCGGTTGTGGTAAAACAACAACGATGAAGATGATTAACCGATTAATTGAAACAACAGAAGGTACTATTTATATAAACGGTAAAAATATTAACGAACAAGATGAAGTAGAGTTAAGAAGGTCCATTGGCTACGTTATTCAGCAAATCGGTTTGTTCCCTCATATGACAATCGCAGAAAATATTTCTCTCGTACCAAAACTACTTCATTGGCCTGAGGATAAACGTCGTGCACGTGCAGAGGAATTATTACAATTAGTCAATATGCGTACAGAATATTTAGATCGTTATCCGAATGAATTAAGTGGCGGTCAACAACAACGGATTGGTGTATTACGAGCACTTGCTGCTGATCCTCCACTTATTTTAATGGACGAGCCTTTTGGTGCATTGGATCCTATTACACGAGATGGGTTGCAGGATGAATTTAAAAAGCTGCAACAATCGCTTGGCAAAACAATCGTTTTTGTTACCCATGATATGGATGAAGCAATCAAGCTTGCAGATCGGATTGTGATTATGCGTCAAGGAAAAATTGTCCAGGTTGGCACACCAGAAGAAATATTAAGTAACCCAGCGGATGAGTTTGTAGAGGAATTTATTGGAAAACATCGTCTCATTGAATCTAGACCAAATTTACAAACTGTCGCACAAATTATGAACGAACATCCAATTACCATTGACGAGAAAAACACTATTTCTGAAGCTATCAAGATCATGAAAAACCACAAAGTAGATTCCTTGTTAGTAGTGGATACCGCTAATGTTTTAAAAGGTATGATTGATATTGAAATGATTGAACAAAACAGACGAAAACAAGGGAATATAAAACAAATTATGCAAACGGATATTTATAAAGTAGACCAACATGCCTTGCTACGTGATTCCGTTCACAAAATTTTGCGTAACGGCTTTCGCTATGTTCCTGTCGTAGATGAACAAAACAAGCTTACTGGAATTGTGACACGGGCAAGCTTAGCTAATATTGTATATGATTCTATTTGGGGAAATGACGAGTAATAAAGAACATCATCTCACACACCCTTTAACATGAATAAGGAAAATGCTTCAGTGAACAGGCTGGACCATTTTTAGGAATGTACCACAAAACGAAGGAAGTGATTACGTGGAGACATTACAAACATTTTTCGCTGATTATGGGGATCAATTATTATTTAAAGCTTGGGAACACCTTTACATTTCCATTATCTCCATATCTTTAGGTATCCTAGTAGCCGTTCCACTCGGTATTACGTTAACCCGTATCCCTAAAGTTGCCGATAAAATAATGTCCTTAGTCGGCATCATTCAAACATTCCCTACCTTAGCGATACTGGCTTTTTTTATTCCACTTTTAGGAATTGGAAAGGTTCCCGCCATTACCGCTCTATTTTTCTACTCGCTCCTCCCCATTTTACGTAATACCTATATAGGAGTCTACAACCTGAATGATAGTATATTAGAAGCAGGTCTTGGTATGGGAATGACTGGTTGGGAACGCATCCGCATGGTAGAAATACCATTGGCAATGCCGGTTATTATGGCAGGTATACGATTATCAACCGTTTATTTAATCGGTTGGGCTACGCTTGCATCATATATCGGTGCAGGCGGATTAGGAGATTTTATTTTTGACGGACTAAATTTATTTAAAACGGAATTTATCCTAGCAGGAGCCATCCCAACTACGTTACTCGCATTAATCATTGATTATTTACTAGGTCGTTTAGAGGAACGATTGACTCCTAAAGGAATTCGAAATTCATCAGAGGCTGCTTAGAAAGGAGGATACGTACATTGGTTAAACAAGGGAAGAAACGAATCATTATTACAATGATGATCTTGGCATTACTCCTTTTAAATGGATGTTCCTTACCCGGACTTAGTGGTTCATCAACAGACACTATAAAAATTGGTGCACTTAATACGTCAGAATCAATGACGGTAGCATATATAATTAAACAATTAATTGAGCATAAGACAGATTACAAAGCCGAAATTATCGGAAATATGGGCTCGTCCATTGTGCAGCATCAGGCACTTGAACAGGGAGAAGTAGACATTACAGGAACCAGGTATACTGGAACAGACTTACCGGGTACCTTGCAAATGGAGCTTGTTACCGATACAGATGAAGCATTAAAAATTGTCCAGCGTGAATTTCAAAAACGATTTGATCAAACATGGTTTGACCCATATGGATTTGAAAACTCCTATACATTCACCGTTACTAGTGAGTTGGCAAAAGAAAAGAACTTAAAAAAGGTTTCTGATATTGAACCTTATGCAACTGACTTACGATTAGGGGTAGATAATGCTTGGCTTAATCGTGAAGGGGACGGCTATCAAGGCTTTATTAAAACATATGGCTTTGAATTCGGAAAAACGTATCCGATGCAAATTGGCCTTGTTTATCAAGCTGTAGCCAGCGGCGAAATGGATGTTGTTTTAGCCTATACAACGGATGGCCGAATTGAAGAATTTAATCTCGTAAACTTAGAAGATGATAAGAATTTTTTCCCGCCGTATGATGCTTCTCCAGTTGCGCGAAATGATCTATTGAAAAGCCACCCAGAAGTCCGTAAAGTTCTTGAATCGTTAGCTGGAAAAATTGATGAAGACACGATGAGATATATGAACTACGAAGCAGATGTGAAAATGAAAGAACCATATGTAGTCGCCAAGGAATTTCTTGAAAAAAACAATTACTTTGAAGATTAAGGAGAGAAGGTGATTTCTTGCAAACATTAACCGAGTTATGGAACTATTACGCACAAAACTACTCCTATGTATGGGAAGAGTTCTACCGGCACTTTCTAATGTCTGCCTACGGTGTTTTGTTTGCCGCCATTGCTGCTATTCCTGTTGGCATTTTCATCGCCAGACATGCGAAATTAAGCAAGTGGGTATTTTCTTTTACGAATATTATCCAAACAATTCCTGCTTTAGCTATGCTGGCAGTCCTCATGCTTGTCTTGGGACTGGGACCAAACACAGTGGTTGCTTCGTTATTTTTATATTCGCTTTTGCCAATTGTTCGTAATACGTATACTGGAATCCGTAATGTCGATCAAGCATTGATTGAGTCGGGGCGTGGCATGGGCATGACTAAATTTCAATTACTGCGCATGGTGGAATTACCACTTGCATTGTCTGTTATCATGGCTGGATTAAGAACAGCTTTAGTCATTAGTATCAGTATTGCAACGATTGGTGCTTTTATTGGTGGTGGCGGTTTAGGTAATATTATCATCCGTGGAACGAACGTATCTGACGGCACCGCAATTATCCTGGCAGGTGCCATCCCAACTGCATTAATGGCGGTTATTGCTGACTTAGGTATGGGTTGGTTAGAAAAACGGCTCACGCCGAGGTAGAATGAATTTTCCATTAGTAGGACTTTCTATCATCTCCCACTGATGGTTAGCACCACAAGGGTACCACCTATTGGACGAATCGGACATTTAGATGCCGTTATCTCCACTTAGACTTTTTTGTTCTCCTCAGGCTCCCTTAAATGGCAGTCTGAGAGGACCAGCTTACATGTGAAATAAAAGAAACTGTAGCCGTTTATAGCATAAAAAGCCCAAGATCAATCATGGGCTTTTTATATTTTATGTGCTATCCAATATAACAATCCACGAGGAAGACTATTATGACAAGCATTTTGTTAGAAAAAAATGTTCCTTGTACGATGCGAGATGGAACTACTTTATATGCAGACATCTATCGCCCAAACCAAGCAGGAGCTTTTGCCGTTCCTTTGGGTGTTTCAAATAGTGTTCTATTTTAATTAGATGATTCACCATTGTACCTCCTTTGGTAGCTCATCGTACAAGCCCTTAGATTACTCCTTGATAGATAAATCCTACTTATAGCACTAACACCTCTTTCACTTTTTTCTTACGATTTTTGCTTTCATATACTTTAGTTTTAATTTACAAACAATTGATAAAAAAGATAGACAAAACCATTCTGGGATGAGTCACAAACTACACCTAAGCTATTCACCCCGAACCAACAGTTGAAGTTGAGGTAGACAAAACTAAAGAGGGGTACATCAACTAATAATAGTACCCAACCAAAAACGAGCACATGATCAGGAATAGAGGATTTAGGAGACGATATATTTGCATGATATTTGGCGGAAAAATAATTTTGTTAAAAATGTAGAGCCGCTAAATTCCTTATCAGTTAAAGAAAAGGAAATTGCTCTGTTAAGAATTTGCAGAAATTAAAATAACGTATTTACCGAAAGATTTTTTAGAAAAAATTGGCTTGTCGCCAGTCTTTAGCGAAGGCTGTAGTTTTTCTTATACTATAAACCCTAAAATTTTATACTTTCCTATAGCGGAACAAAGGGAGTTGCAATTATACAAGGGTGTTAGGGATACAGCGAAAGTGAAATTGCTTACTACTAATATTTTTCATTATTATAGCTTTAAGATCGAGAGATTATAAAAGGTACTTGAAATAATTTTTCAAGTGCCTTTTTAATTAATCCATATTTCCGTAATCACGATAATTATATTTCTCCTTTAACAACTCTAGTCCTATTTCAAGTAAGTCTTTTGCTGTTCTATTAGTATAAGCCGCTAATTTCTTATACTCATGATGAACATAAGGATCTACTGCTAAACTCTTGTTCTTACCACCTTTACTTATCTGTTTTTCATTAATCATTAACTGACTTTCTCCTTTCAAGGTATTCGCCTATCAACAATTGATTATTATGTCATATAATATATCGGATATTTTATATGCATTATCAAGACATTACTTTCTATTTTTGAGTCATTTATTTTTTGTTTGAATTAGAGATGAAATCATCCGAATATTGAAAACTACCTATCAGGTCTCCTTTTACAGCCACTCGATTAAAAGGTTCGCTAGGAATATCGCATGTAAGTAAAGTTATTTCGTCTTTTCCTCTTTCTGCAACTACTTCCGTTTCATCCTCTTTTATTATTTCAGACGAATTCACCTTATATTCATATACTGTATCTTTATCTGTTACATATACCACATCACCAATATTTAGGCGTGGTATATCATGAAATAGCAAACCCCTCTTACGCATACGGTGTCCTGCGATAGCGTAATTACCTTTTCCTAATGTATTATAATCTTTCATTTCAGCTGCACCATGTAACAGACTTTCGTTGTTGACAGCACCATATATCGGTAACTGTAGATTCGTACTAGGAATGTATAAGAAAGCTACTGGGTTACCTTCATAATCAAGACTTTTTAAAACGTCTAATTCACTTGGTAAATCATGAACAGGCTCCGTTTTTTCATTATTGTTTTTACGATTATTATAAAGGTCAGCTTGCTTTAAATCATTCGTAATTCTGTTCATTGTTTTGTCTATCTTACCGTCAATTATAGCATTTTTTATAGCAGGACTAAAAAGGAAGATTATACCAACAGTAAGTAATATACTCACTAAGATTTTTTTCCACTTGCTCATTACTTTTCCCTCATTTCTTTTTTATTTTATACTTTCCTTTCTAAACATACCCACTACCTCTCACAGATTAAGTTTCCATTTGTCGGCTGGTTCTTTGGCAAAAGACACCTATGAGGAAAACTTCCCATTATTTACGGATAGTCGTCAACTTATCCCCGCCTCTGTAGTTCACTATTCGTTTGAGTCTACTTATCCGCCTACAGTCCTCTCGGTTTCCTGCATCTCCTTCAGACAACACCTCATGATGATGACCTAGATTAGGCTTCTTGGGTTGTACCAGCACTCCCAAGGAAGGACTTTCACCTTCAAGATATGAATCTTCTGGGACTCGGGAGTCGTTTTTACCTAGGTAACGTTCTCCAACTTTTAACAATTCATTTGTGTAACAAAGCTACACAAGGTACGACTGCCGTCAACGTAAGAGAGGCTGGGACATAAGCAAATACGAAATAGCAAAAACCGAACAATTCATTTATAATTGTTCGGTTTGTTTTTGTTAAAAAAATTCCTACCCTCGCTACGTCAACATATTTCGCTTTCCGCGGGCACGGCCTAAAGCTTCCTCGGAAAGCAAAGATCGCTTTCCTGTGGGATCTCTAGCTCGATCTATTCCCAGGAGGAGTCTACATATGTTGACTACGCTAAAAACTTGCGTATACATTAGAAAAGCTTGGCTTATCGCCAAATCCCTAGCGAAAGCCGTAGTTTTTCTTATACGATAAAGTGAAACTTCATTCAGTAGGAGTTTTCTTCCCTCTCCTACTGAATGTTAGTACCACAAGGGTATGACCTAAAGGCCCTTGAACCAATCGGGCATTTAGGTGCCGTTTTTTGCCACTTAGACTCTTTTGTATCAATTCAGGACTTGAAGTGGGAAACTTACGGCACCTTACATGCGGGATAAAGTGAAACTTCATTCCGTGGAATGCTTTTTACACGGAATGTTAATTGAACCAATCGGGCATTTAGGTGCCGTTTTCTCCCACTTTGACCCTTTGTATCAACTAAAGGCTCTTGAAGTGGGAAACTTACGGCACCTTACATGCGGGATAAACCCTAAAATTTTATACTTTCCTATAGTACTAGGACGATTTATGGTTCGTTTTTTAATCAGCTCCTTTTAGTTATGTCCCAGCCTCTTTAAGAAGTTTTATGCTTCTTTCTTCTTTTTGCGTTTAGATATGAATATAATCATACCAGCAAACGCAATAAACAATGTTCCTAATAAAATTGGTAAAGCTCCTGAAGTATCACCCGTTTTCGGTAGGACTTCAACTTCTTTTTCGTTCTCCATTTTAACTTTATCAGCTTGGCCATCTTTGGTGACTGTTTCAGCGGTCTTATCGCCTTTCGTGTTGAAAAGACCGGCTTTTACACCATTAAGCTTTTTGCCATCAGAGCCAACTTTTAAGCCTGCGGCAGCTCCCTTAATGCGCTTATTCTCAATCTCCACTTTAACGACTTGGCCATCCTTGGTGATCTCGATAGGGTACTCTTTATTGCTTACGACATAGCCATCAACACTTGCGATCTCTTTTACAACAGCCTTACCGTAGTCAACGTTAGTGAAGCTGAACTTTCCGCCATCTTTGGTGACTGTTTCAGCGGTCTTATCACCTTTCGTGTTGAAAAGACCGACTTTTACACCATCAAGCTTTTTACCATCAGAGCCAACTTTTAAACCTGCGACAGCTCCCTTAATGCGCTTATTCTCAATCTCCACTCTAACAACTTGGCCATCTTTGGTGATCTCAATAGGGTACTCTTTATTGCTTACGACATAGCCATCAACGCCTGCGATCTCTTTTACAACAGCCTTACCGTAGTCAACATTAGTGAAGCTGAACTTTCCGCCATCTTTGGTGACTGTTTCAGCGATCTTATCACCTTTCGTGTTGAAAAGACCGACTTTTACACCATCAAGCTTTTTGCTATCAGAGCCAACTTTTAGACCTTCGATAGAACCCTTCATTTCTTGAAGGTTTGCTTTAATTTCAGCATTTTTACTATGCTTCGCATGCTCATAATCATATCCAGTAACAGATTGATACTGTTTATTGGTTGTTATCCATTTGATAGGTACTGGATATTCTAACTTGAAATTAGCATTTGCCTTTAGCTCAACAGATAAAGCGTTACCATCAATATGATTACTAGGTAATTTAAGCTTGAACTTTTGATTCGGCTCCACATTCTTTAAATGCTTACCATTTTCATTTACAATACTTACTTTAGAATTATTAACAGATACGTTTAAATCTTTTAATGTACCTGTACTATCAGCCTTTACACTTGTTAAACCTGTATAATAGTTACCATCTTGGCCTTGCGTAAACGTAAGATCATTAGTAGTAAAAGCTAGGCTAGATTCTAAAGAAGGCTTAGCTGGCTTTTTTGAATTCTTAGCCATATCAGCAAGCTTATTGATATTATCAGCTATGGCAGTATCTTTTCTATGCCCCATGTCGAAACCTTCTAATTCAGATTTGTTTAATTTATCTATTTGACCTAATACTAAGCGAATAGCATTTTGAGCGATAAAATACTTTTTGTATGTATCACCTGTCATTTGACTTTTACCATTATTTTTGCCATGAAAGGCTTCTACAATGTACTGGACATGATGACTTAGCTCTCCGCCTTTAGTGTACTTGATTTTTTCCGTTGGCACATCTTTGTCAAATTCCAAACATAAAACTGGGTTACCTTGTGAATCTACCATATAGTCAACACGAATTGCGCCATCTGTTTTTCCAATTTTTCGAAAATAACTGTAATCCTTTCCGCCCTCTTTAATTTTAACGTATAGGACATTGTTATCTTCCGTTGTATCGGCGCTTACGCTATTTGGAGAAAACAGAACATTAGGCACTATATTAATCAACATAATTAATATAGCTACAATCGACAAAGGACGTTTAATAGTTTTCACAGATAAAATCTCTCCCTCATTATTTAGTTGTTGGTAATACTTTTAACTAATGCACCCTCAATAAATATTTGTTTAATATTAATCCCAAAACAAAAAACTATCTTACTATGACGTCTAATGAATTAATATTAAATCCTATTCTACCAATATTTTACCATAAATATATAAATACACAAATATATTATTATATTAATATATTATTTAATTATTATATTTATAGACGATTTTATTTAGGCTATAATTTAGCTATGGGTTGGATTGCGAATTGGTTTCTCACGAGTCCCCAAAAAAGAGGAGAAGCAAAATGATATAATCCCCTTATAGGTAGACAGAAAAAAGAAAACATATTAATCTGTCTACTATGGAGGGGATTTTATCCGGGAAAAATCAATAAGACATATGATGTGACATTCAAGAAGAAAGCAGTAGATCGTTATTTAAAAGATGGCATGAGGTATGATAGAGTCGCTCCAGGAATTGGGTATTTCTAGTTCATGATTGTTCGCTGAGTTAAACACTATGAGGCTAAAAATTAGAATTTAAACTTCGTGATTAATTGATGAAGATCATCTGCTAATTGTTCCAGCCGCTCAGAGCTATGAACGACTTCTTCCATAGAAGTGCTTGTTTGCTCTGTTGTTGCCGATACTTCCTCGACTCCAGCAGCCGCCTCCTGTGAAATAGATGCTACTTCTTCGATAGATCGATTCATGGCTTGACCAGCTTCAGTAATATCATGTAAATGGCTGGACATGACGATAATATGATTTGCCATTTCCGAGATTGCTTCTTTTATGTGCCCAAACGTCTGTAATGTTGTTTGGATGTGACTGGTTCCTTCTTCAACCTCGTGATAACCCGTTTGCAATGAATCTGTGACTTTGACAGATTCGCTCTGAATACTTGTGACAATCTCTGTAATATCTGTCAGTGACATATCTACTTCTTCTGCTAGCTTCCTAATTTCATCAGCTACTACGGCAAAGCCTTTTCCATGCTCTCTTGCTCGTGCGGCTTCTATCGTAGCATTCAAAGCCAGTAAGTTGGTTTGGTCTGAAATGCGATGAATCATTGCAATTAATTCACTAATCCGTTTAGCATGTTCATCCAAACCTGCTACTTTTTCGACAGCATCATGTACAATCGAATAAATGGTATCCATTTGTGCAGTAGATTCCTGCATTCGCTTGCTTCCATCTTTAGTTAAATCCTGAACTATTTTTGAATTGGCTTCCACAGCTATACCTTTTTCATACGCATCCTTTATTTTGGTCATAAAATGAGACATACCATTTGCTAGATCATTCGTGCTATGGGCTTGATTTTCCGAACCAGCTGCAAGCTCTTGCACGGTTGTTGCCACCTGCTCTGTACCAGAGTTAACTTCATTGGCAAACTGTGTTAATTCTTCACTTTGACTACTAACTGTTTCCGAAGCTGTCTGAATACGACTAAGTAAATCTTGCATATTCTCACTCATTTTATTAGATGCGATGATAAGCTGCCCCGTTTCATCCTGCAAATCAGTAGATAATGGCGGGTTACTTAGGTCGCCGTCGGCAATTTTATTCATCCGCTGCATAACCAACTGAATGGGTTTCGTAATTCTTGATGTAATGAATAGTGAAAAAATAATACCAATACCAATAACGATGACTAATGCAATAACAATTGGCCAAATAATGGATTGTGCTTTTTTCGCAAACTCAGCTTTATCGACTGTACCGCCTATCAACCAATTTGTAGTAGTATTTTTCACAAAACTCATGATTTTCTCTTCGTCGTTTAACTGATACTCCACTGATCCTTTCTTTCCCAGCCGGTTTAACTTACCGAATAGCTCGTCATTAGCGGCCTTTCCAATTTTGCCTTTATCTGAATGAGCAATATAGTTGCCTGCTTCATCTAATACAACTGCATAACCAGTTTCACCGATTTCCATGGTCTGGACCATATCCATCAATGTATTAATAGTAACATCTACGGCAAAAACTCCTTTTAATTCATTTTTTTTATAATAAGCACGTGCGGCAGTTAAAACTATTTCTCCTGTTCCTTCATCGATGTAGGGACTGGTCCAAATCGTTTCTCCGCTTGCTGCTACTGCCTCCTTATACCAAGGCCGCTCTTTTGGATTATAATCTTCATCTAAATCAGCTGTCGGATCAATCATGTCACCCGTTTTTTCATCAACAGCATAGATAAACGTCATTGCCGAATTTGCATCTTTTGTTTCCTGCATACGTTCTAACAATTCATCCCGGTTTTTCGATTTATAATCCAATACTAACTGACTCGATGTATATTGATTAAGAATCGTATCAGTATTAGCAAAAAACATGTCAAATGTATCGCTCATATTTGACATTTGACTTTCAGCACTCTTTGTCAGCTCATTAACCATCATTTTAATTGTAAAATTATAACTGATAATAGCTACTATTCCACCAGCAAAGAGTATTAAGAAAATAAATGGAACTAAAATTTTTGTTTTTAGTGTTTTCCCTCTAAACAAACCACTATATTTTTGCTTGACATCCATGTTGTACTCCCCTTCCTTAAAAGTTCAACTAATCCTATCAGTAATGTTCAAAAAGAAGATAAAAATGTGATAGCTTCTACAATCGTACTATCCTGAGAATCCGATTATTCGCTGTGGCGTTTTCCTTGTCTTGAGATAGATATGCTTGCTGAAAAACCCGATATGTTATTTTTACCTTTTTTGAGCAACCTTTTAAGCTTTATTCCATATGGAAATACATCTCCTTTTCATATCTTCTGCTTCCTTTTCTGTACGACAAAGCAGGAAGCACTGATCATTTCCACTAATAACTCCCTTCACCTCTTTCCAGTTTAGACCCTCCATGAAATAGCCAATCGCTTTTGCATTTCCGGGAATTGTCTTGATCATCACGAAGTAGGCTTTAGCATGAACGGATATAATTGCATCAGCAAATAATGCTTGTAAGCTTTTTATCGGATTTTTCATACAATCCTTTATATTAGCTGATAAAGAATAATAACTTCTTCCATCAGGAAAATGCTTTTTTATAATATGAAGCTCTTTCATATCTCTTACGATCGTAGACAGTGAAACGTCACATCCAGCTTGCTTTAATAACTTCAACAATTCCTTTTGGGTACGAATGGTTTTGGTTAGAACGAGCTCTCGTATCTTTCGTTGACGTACTTGTTTATCCATCATCATTCTCCTCTCAGATACACGAATAGGGAGAATCTATTCATCAAAGGTTACGCAATTGTAGTAGATTCTCCCTCATTTAAACGTGTATTCTATTCGCTTATAATCGTCGTTCCGGCGTTTCCCCGTATCGCTTCTAAAGCCTTATCCAAAGAAGTAATAATGCATTTTCTACCTGGCTTCGATTCAGCAAATGCCATCGCAGCCTCTACTTTTGGTAACATACTACCAGCAGCAAATTGACCTTCCTTTACGAATTCCTTTAACTCTTTCGTCGTTACTTGTTTAAGTGCTCGTTGATTAGGTAAATTGTAATGAACATATACATGTTCCACCTCTGTTAAAATCATGAGTGTGTCTGCATGAATTAATTCCGCTAGCGTTTCTGAGGCAAAGTCCTTATCAATGACCGCTTCCAAGCCAAAAATCTTTTTATTCTTTTGATATACCGGAATACCTCCACCTCCAGTACTGATTACAATGGTACCGTTATCGATTAATGTCTTAATTACCGCATGCTCTAAAATACTTACCGGTTTTGGGGAAGGGACAACTTTTCGAAAGCCTCGTCCAGCATCCTCACAAAATCGTACACCGTCCGCTTCCATTTGTTTTCTTGCTTCCGACTCCAAATAAAAAGGTCCAATTGGTTTGGTTGGATGACGAAAAGCTTCATCGTCAGGATCGACTTCCACTCGGGTTATCATAGCAGTTACTTGCTTGTCCAATCCTGCTTGCTTGAGTTGTTCATCCATTGCATTTTCTAACCAATAGCCAATCATTCCCTGACTCATAGCTCCACACGTATCTAAAGGCATGGCCGGCGTTTTTTCACTATCGGATTCCATTTGTTGTAATAAAATATTGCCAACTTGAGGACCATTCCCGTGCGTAATAGCAATTTGATAGCCTTGTTTAATGATTTGAATTAATTGTTCTGTTGTATGTTTTAATGCTTGTTGTTGTGCCTCAGCTGTTGCAATGCCAGACTGTATCGCATTTCCGCCAAGGGCGATAACCATTCGTTTATTTTTCATCCATCTATCCCTCTTTTCCTAAAATTCAGTTATGAACCCGCATGTAACTGGCAGTAAGACCTTCCCTTCCATGCTACGAGGTGAAACCTAGGAGGAAAAGCGCGATATCCAACTGCAAGTCAAATTGCCCGATTCCGTTCATTCTAACAATCAGTTAGGGATAATGAATCCCCAACTGATTGAAGATTCCATCTATTGTATTTATTCAAAACCCGTGACAGTGTAGTTATGAACAGCATATTTCATACATGAACCGAACAAAACGAGTCAATGAAAATTTGCAGTGTTCTTTTTAAATATTCTTTTAAATACTTATTTTTCCAGTTATCAATCCAACTAATGCTATAACACCTAAGACTACAATGATGAGCATCAAAGTTTTTTCTAATTTGGTGTCCTGTTTTTGAATATTATTTTCTTTTAACGCCCATTTGTATAACAGAATACCAGGTGCATATAACAGCATCGTTAGGAGTAAGTAATCAATTCCAGCAGCGTATACAAGCCAAATTGCATAAATACTCGCAATGAGACCTACTACTTTCTCTCTCTTGCGCTTTTGTTGCGTTTCATACGTTTCTCCTGTTACTGTCAGCTTTACTTGATAAAATGCGGATAGCATATACGGAATCAAAATAGCTGAAGATGCCAGAGAAAATGTAAAGTTATAAGCTGTTTCTGAGAATAATAGCGTAATGAGAAATAATTGTACTAAGCCGTTTGTTAACCATAGGGAATTCACTGGCGCTTTATTTTTATTTTCTTTCGCTAACCATTTCGGAAATACATTATCTTTAGCCGTAACATAAGGTAACTCGGCTGCAAACATCGTCCATCCGAGCCAAGCACCCATAACAGAAATGATAAGCCCAAGATTAATGACAATTGCTCCCCATTTTCCAACAATTGCTTCCATAACATACGCCATAGCGGGGTTAGGCAATGCTGCTAGTTCTTCTCTTGGCATAATTCCTAAGGATAGTAAAGAAATTAAAATGTAAATAAGCAGCACGCTAATCAAACCAATAACCGTTGCTTTTCCTACATCCGAACGATTTTTCGCTCTTCCCGACATTACCACTGCGCCTTCAATACCAATAAATACCCATAGTGTTACCAGCATCGTACTTTTTACTTGTTCAGCAACAGATCCCCAGGAAAATCCTTCCCTTCCCCAAAATTCAAATGTAAATGTATCCCATTTAAATGCAATAATAGCTACAATAATAAACAGGAAAATCGGAATAACTTTCGCAATGGTCGTGACCGTGTTAATAAAAGCTGCAGAACTAATTCCGCGTAATACTAGAAAATGAACCAACCATAAGGCAACAGATGCACCCAGAATACTAGCAACATTTTGTCCACCTTCAAAAACAGGAATGAAGTAGCCAATGGAAGAAAACACCAATGTTGCATAAGCGACATTCCCAAGCCATGCAGATAACCAATATCCCCATGCACTATTAAATCCTAAAAATGTGCCAAAACCAGCTTTCGCATAACTATATATACCACTATCTAATTCTGGTTTTCGTAATGTTAAATTTTGAAAGACAAAGGCAAGCGCGATAATTCCAATCCCCGTTATTATCCAACCGATAATAGCAGCTCCAGCATTCGCTCCAAGCGCAATATCCCCTGCTAAGTTAAACGCTCCTCCACCAACCATGGAACCGACTACAAGCGCAATTAGCGTAACTAGACCTAACTTTTTATCGTCTTCACCCATTTCATTCACCTTCTTTTAAAAGTGGGGAGAAAAGTCGTTTCCCCTCTTCGCTTTTTACGCTCCCATTTGTTGCAGCCATGACAGCTTTAATCGTATGCAATCTATTTTCGGCTTCCTCAAATACAAATGAGTTTTCACTCTGAAAGACGTCATCCGTTACCTCCATCTCTTTTAGCCCAAATTTTTCGTAAATTTCTCTTCCTACCTCTGTCTCTAAATCATGAAAACTTGGTAAACAATGCAAGAACATAACTTGCTTATTTCCTGTTTTTTCAAGCATTTTCTTATTGACTTGATATGGAGAAAGCAACTCAATCCGCTCTTTAAATTTGTCCTCCTCACCCATGGAAACCCAAACATCTGTATAGATAACATCCGCTCCAGAAACAGCTTCATCCGTATTAGATGTGATGCTTATTTTTCCACCGGATTCTTTAGCCACTTTTTGGGCATAATCAATAACTTCTCGTTTAGGGAACAATACTTCCGGGGAACAAATTCGTACATCCATCCCAACTTTTGCCCCACCAATTAATAAGCTATTGCCCATATTGTTTCTGCCATCGCCAACATAAACGAGCTTAACCCCTTTTAAATGACCAATATTTTCCTTAATGGTTAATAAATCAGCAAGAATTTGCGTTGGATGAAATTGGTTCGTTAAACCATTCCAAACGGGTACACCTGAATATTCAGCTAAACCATTTACGGTTTCCTGTTCAAATCCGCGGAATTCTATGCCGTCAAACATCCTTCCTAATACAATCGCCGTATCGCGAACAGACTCTTTCTTGCCAAATTGAATATCATTTTTTCCTAAATACTCTGGGTGAGCCCCTAAATCAATACAAGCCACTGTAAAAGCACATCGTGTTCTAGTTGATGGTTTTTCAAATAATAAGGCAATATTTTGCCCTTCCATATAGCGATGAGAGATACCGGCTTTTTTCTTCTCTTTTAAATCCGCAGCAAGATCAAGCAAATAATGAATTTCTTCTGCAGTAAAATCTTTTAATGTTAAAAAATGTCTACCTGTTAATTGGTCAGTTAATGTTATAGTCATCATTTCTTCCTCCTCGTAGTTTGATAGAAGAAGCAAGATGTTGCTTCTTCTATCAATATGTTGATCAACTTTTCACATAAAGGTATATAGTTAAATATCTTTTCGAACAAGTGGCATACTCATGCAACGAGGGCCCCCACGGCCTCTAGATAACTCCGAGCTAATGACTTCAATTACCTCAATACCATGTTCACGAAGTAGTTTATTAGACACATAGTTACGGTCATACGTAACAACAACTCCAGGTGCAATGGCCAATGTGTTGGACCCATCATTCCACTGTTCTCTTGGTGCAGCAATAACATCTCCCCCACCACATGGAATTAAGGCAACTTCTTTCAGGCCCAATACCTCTTTTAACGTCTGCATGAGGTTTGTTTTATGCGTAACTTTTACCGTATCTTCTTCTCCTTTTTCGAGGATATAGATATCCATTTCTCCTTTTTTATTCTGAATTTCTGGATGAATGGTAAATTTATCATAATCAACCATGGTAAATACGGTATCTAAATGCATAAATGCTCTTATTTTTGGTATTTCAACAGCAACAATACGTTTAATATCCGTTTGTCTTTTAAAAAGGTTAATTGCTAGTCGTTCAATTGCTTTTGCTGCTGTTCTTGCACTAATTCCGATAGCAATAGTGTCCTTATTCAAGACGAGTTCATCTCCGCCTTCCATTGGATGAGGGTAATCTCGGTTGAGCCAAATTGGAATATCATACGTTGCGTATCTTGGATGATGATGAATGATATAACTCATGAATAAGGATTCTCTTCTCCTGGCTACTTCTCTCATTGTATTAATGGTTAAACCATTACCAATCGTTGCCGCCGGATCTCTCGTAAAATATAGATTTGGCATCGGGTCTAGATAAAATGGATAATGGTCGTGTAATAATTCATACAAGTGCGTCTTTTTCTCTGATGGAATTTCTGATTTTCTTATACCTGCCATTATCTTTTTAACCATTGCTTCTGTATCAAAAGATAGTAGGTAGTCAGCAATTTGTGGGAAGGACCCATTAATGTTTACATTGGATTCATTTAAAATATCTGTTACAAATTGCTTTTTTAAATCTTCGGTATGAAGTGCTTCCGTCAACAAGGTTGTAAGGTACAGCACTTCAACTCCCCGATTTCGTAATGTCTGCGCAAAGTAATCATGTTCTTTTTGAATAATAGGCAGATATGGGATATCATCAAACAGCAAACGTTGCAAATACTCAGGGGTTAAATTTTCTACTTCTTCGCCTGGACGATGCAATAACACCGTCTGTAATTCTCCAATTTCTGACGTAACATGTAATGGATGTTTCATGTGAATAACCTCCTGTAAATGGTAATAATATATCTTTCACTATCTATCTTAGTTTTCTATGCATTATCTTGTTGTGAAACCGATTACATAAATAGCGTGAATTTTAACGCATTACAGCTGGCAAATATAGACAACTCCCACATGAAAAAGCCACACCCCTAATTGTGATTTTATTCACAATTAGGGGTGTGGCTTTTTCCATCACTTATCGAATTACTTACATTTGTTCTGGAGCA
Source organism: Virgibacillus proomii (assembly GCF_900162615.1). Lineage (NCBI taxonomy): Bacteria > Bacillati > Bacillota > Bacilli > Caryophanales > Bacillaceae > Virgibacillus > Virgibacillus proomii. The sequence goes on from NZ_FUFN01000009.1 coordinate 1,023,198, forward strand.
TGCACACCAATTAGACGGAGCGCATTGTCAATCGTTATTTTAACAGCTTCCAACAATGCCAAACGAGCCTTTGTTAAGGCTAATTGTGTTTCATCCAACACTTTTTCTGCGTTATAGAAACTGTGTAATGCGGAAGCTAAGTCAAAAGCATATTGCGTTATTTTGTGCGGTATTCGTTTCTCTGCTGCATCTAACACAAGCTGTGGAAATTCCCCCAGCATCTTTAATAATTCCTTCTCACTAGAATACTGTAACAGGGAAGCATCGTACTCCGTATAAGAATACCCCGCTACTTTTGCTTTATTTAATAGTGTACAAATCCGTGCATGTGCGTACTGTACATAGTAAACAGGGTTTTCGTTTGATTGTGAACGTGCAAGGTTAATGTCAAAATCTAAATGCGTGTCACAGGAACGTGTATTCATCATATAGCGCATCGCATCTACTCCAACCTCTTCCATTAATTGACGAAGCGTTAACGCCTTCCCGGATCGCTTACTCATTTTCACTCTTTCTCCATCTTCAAATAGGTTCACCATCTGAATAATGGCTGTTTCTAATGTATCTTTTGGATACCCTAACGCTTGAATCGCTGCCTCCATCCGCGGAACATACCCATGGTGATCGGCTCCCCAAACATTAATCAGCTTATCAAAACCCCGCTCCAGCTTATCGTTATGATATGCGATATCCGAAGCTAAGTACGTATAACTGCCATCTGATTTAATGACAACTCTGTCTTTATCGTCCCCATATTTTGTTGTCCGAAACCAGGTTGCGCCGTCTTTTTCGTATATTTCACCGGATTTGCGCATTTTATCCAAAGCCTGATTTACTTTTCCTTCCTTATATAAAGATATTTCCGAAAACCAGTTATCAAATTTGACCCGAAATCGTTGCAAATCGTTTTCAATCTTTTTCAATTCATACTCTAATCCATATTGGCGAAAATACGCTAAACGTTCTTCCTTCGATTGATGGAGCCACGTATCGCCTTCTTCAGTAGCCAATTCTTCCCCTATCTGAATAATATCCTGTCCGTAATAGCCATCTTCCGGCATCTCTGCTTCTAGTCCTAATGCTTGCATAAAACGTGCTTCTACAGACAGAGCTAAATTATGAATTTGATTTCCGGCATCATTAATATAATACTCACGCTCTACCTCATATCCAGCTGCTTCTAATACGTTACAGAGTGCATCCCNAGTGGGATGTCCGAGTCTTTATCCACTAGCTTAACTTTTAGTACTGCTTGCTCCAATTGCTTTTTTATTGCTTTTTCCGTATCTTGAACGATATTCATGTTGTATCCTCCTTTTTAATTAGTTCTATAATTTAAGTTCATTATTTCACATTAGTGGTTTAATAAAAAGTTAAAAAGGGTTAAATGTTGAAAACTCTCTGTAGCATTGTTGGAGAGATGCTGTTTAAGAATTCTTCCATTTTTTACCTTTAAGAGGTTGTTCAAAATATGCACTAAAAATGACACAGCGAATTACTTCGTACGTTAGAAGGATAGATTTTAGCGTTGAAGTTTCATTCAACGTAGGTAAAAATTTTTAGGTTCTAAGTATAAGTGCAACTAGGCTTTCGTCTGCGCTTCGCTTGCTGCTAAGCCAAGTTTTCTTTATTGGCTTATTTCTCCGTTCCTTGGAAAAGGATACCCCCTTTTCCTGCGTGAGAATGTGTTTCGAGGAAAATTCACTAGTGCTCATATATCTGTATAGCATACTCTAGCTACTCGAAACTTCGTCGCCTCGAACTTCTCGATCCTTTTTACCTTTTTTTGAACACGCACTCTAATCTGTTATTTTGAAGGAAAATAAAAAAGTGCCTAAAAGGGTGAAATAACTGGATTGGTGTCACCTTTAGCACAACAGCTTCCCGGCTGCACTTTCTATGGAATATCTAAATGTTTGCGGCATTATTTGAATGACACGCTACAGTTTTATGTTTTTCTAATGCATAAAATAATTGATATCATAAATAACCAACCGTTTGTCTACCATAGACAGAATCCCTTCTCTTTTTAATTCATTATAAATATGTGAGACGGTTTCTCGTGAAGTTCCTGTCAACTTAGCAAGCTCTGTTAATGTCATTGGTAAATCAATAATTATCTTTTTTCCATCATGATACCCAAAATCATGAAGCAAGCACAAGATTGACTGTTCAACCCGATCCCTGACATTGGAAGTGGTCAATGTTAGGAGGCGATTTTCATGATACTCTAATATAGTTGATAAATGATTGATAATTACAAATAAATGTTCCATATTATCCATTGCTTTTTCTTCCAATATTTTCGTGGGTATATAATAGACAACAATACTCGTTAGTGCACATGCTGAATAATGATAAAAATTATCTTTAAAAAAACCGCCATAAGGAAACATACTGTATGGTTTTATATAGTCCACATACAATCTTGTAGCTTCTGTGTTCGATCTTTCTAATTTCACATACCCTTCACTTAAAAAATAGATTCGTTCACGGGGGTCGCCTTCCATAAATAACAATTGATTTTTTTTATATGTTCTTTCAAATAAATAATTCTTTAAATCTTCCAACTCAGCTTCCTTAAAGCGCGACAGGAATTCAAAATTGCCCAAATCCATGGTATCTTTTACTTTCATTTCAAGTCCCTCCCAATATAAAAACATCTAACAAGCATATTTTTAGATAACTTTTATTACCTCCCCGCTGCCACAGTACGTAACAACGTATGTAACCGATTACATAAAAAGTGATCGCTTCTAGCTTTTACTGTTTTATATTCTCAGCAGTATATTAGTTAATTATGGGTCATTTCGATGATTGCATTTTCTATATCCATACTAGAAAATACAAGAAAGTTCATCTTTGGGAATAAAAGGAACCGATACATGAAATAAAGAGTAATCATTACGAAATAATAAATAGTGTTATTATGATTTTAGGTGAAAATGATGCTGAATAGAACTCTAAAAAGCGCTAAAAATACCATATGATTCCACTTAGCACGAACAGCAAAATAAGAAAATTCTGTTATAGAGCAATTCCTAAACATTTAATTAGGAATTTTACTTTATCATATCTGACTTTAGCCTTAATATTTCCTGCTCCTCGTTTCTTTGCAGTAGTTTTAGTAATACAAACTTTTAAACCTGTTTCGCTTTCACAAACGCTATAAATGTCTTTATTAACGACATGTTAAAGAAAATAAATCCTTTATTGTTACGATCTAATATTGGATGATACTTCCTAAAAACTTAAAAAAGCTATGGACTAACCAAAACGTTATCCAGTTTAAACAGGTTCTTTTTTGAATTTGTAAAATTACCATTCCGGTAATCAAGTAATATGATAGCTTTTTTCATTAACAATGTCAAGTTTTAAATTACCATTTTGGTAAAAGAGGTGAATGATTTGAATGATATTGGAAAACGATTAATTGAATTAAGAAAAAAGCAAAATTTAGAACAAAAAGAGGCAGCAAAACTAATAGGAATTTCTAGCGTTAATTTATCCCGTTATGAAAAAGGCAATCGCACACCTAACCCAGAAATGCTAAAAAAGCTAGCTGAATTTTATAATGTAAAGCCATCTTATATCGCCTTTGGCGAAGAAGATTGTCATTTAAAATTTTTATCAGATGTGACAGAAGAAGAAGCAGAATTATTAAAAGCTTACTTAATAAAAATTCGTCAGGCAAGACAACAGAAGGAGTAAACACATTTCAACGTGCTAAGGGTTACTAAATAAAGCATCTCATAACACCTAATAGTAAATTATCTACTCTGTTATGGATAACTACTGGAAAAAAGAGATTCGCCACCTTGAAAAGTCATGGCTCCTAATCAAAGCGCAAATTTATATCAAATCAACATGTGGAAAGGGCGGCTGATTCCCGCCTTTTCGTTTTTATTTCAAAATAATTCAATTGGCTCTCGATAGACTTAAGCATGATAGAAATTCTTTTATTGAAGAGTGCATTAACATGAATTGGTAACACAATAAACGAGAATTTATTTGTTCTCATTTTACATTCACTTGCTTACCGAGATAGTAATTTAAATAACATAGTAACTCATGCTTATAGATAGGCTTCATCTTAATTGCACTACAAAACTCCCTTTCACTTCATCTCCCCATCTCAGTTCATACTTCTTTCTATCAACTATTGGGCCAACTCCTTCTGGTGTTCCCGTGTAAATAATATCACCTTTCTTCAAGCCAAAATTTGCCTGGATATACTCCAGTATCGTCTGAAAATGAAAGATCATCGACGAAATATTCCCTTGTTGAACTACTTTTCCATCACATAGTAGAGAAAAATCACTCTCTGAACAAGCAACTTCTCCTGGAAACTTCCAAAACTCTGTAACCACAGCTGCATTTTTAAATCCTTTGGCTATTAACCATGGGTGTCCTTTCTTTTTCAATTCAGATTGCACATCTCTTAATGTCAAGTCAACTCCCATTGCCATCTTAGTTACTACATCATCTACCTTTACACGATCGGTAACATCTTTACCTATATATAAAACAATCTCTACCTCATGATGAATTTCACCTTGATCAGCCGGGTACTGGACAGTCCGACCATTCGCCTCCACTAAAGAATTCGTTGGCTTGGAGAAGACCAATGGCTTTTTTGGTACTTCATTGCCTAATTCAGCTGCATGATCTGCATAATTACGGCCAATGCAAAAAATATTGTTAATGTTCATATGTATCACCCCATAGGAAGCTTTTTATTGCGTTTATTATATCACACAGCAAAAAGCTCTTATCTGTTTAAATGCCCTGTCTATGTTATGAACATCTAAAAATTCATACAATCTACCATGCGGACAATTGTTGCTTACTTGTGCGTGTTTCAAATAGATTTTTCATGCGCATAACTATAACCTTTCCTTCATTAGTGCTACAATAAAAATGTGAATGTTGCTTCTGTCACTTTCTTATGTATATTTCGTTCTAAGCTGTAGAAGCTAGCACTATTACGGTAAAGGAGTGGAAATCATGCAACAAAGTCAAATGGAAAGAATGAAACACGGGAAAGGGTTTATTGCTGCACTGGATCAAAGTGGAGGCAGTACACCTAAAGCGTTAGCCGCTTATGGCATATCAAAAGATGCGTATCAAAATGAAGCGGAAATGTTCGATTTAGTACATGAAATGCGCACAAGGATTATTACATCACCAGCCTTTGATCCCAAGTATATTTTGGGAGCCATCCTATTTGAACAAACGATGGACCGTGAAATAGAAGGTATGTATACAGGCGATTATTTAGCCGAAAAGAAAGGAATTGTGCCTTTTTTAAAAGTAGACAAAGGACTTGCTGAAGAAGCAAATGGTGTGCATTTAATGAAGCCAATTCCAGACTTAGACGAAACACTAAAACGGGCAAATGAACGTCATATGTTCGGAACCAAAATGCGTTCGGTTATTAAAGAAGCGAATCCTGAAGGTATCCAAGCTGTCGTTCGTCAACAGTTTGAAATCGGGAAACAGATTATAGCAGCTGGTTTGGTTCCTATCATTGAACCAGAAGTAGACATCCATAGCCCGGAAAAAGAAAAATGCGAAGAGCTCTTAAAAACTGAAATACTACGCCACTTAAATCATTTAAGCGAATCAGATAATGTCATGTTAAAATTAACTATTCCTACAGTAGCAAACACATACAAGGAACTAATTGAGCATCCAAATGTGGTACGTGTTGTCGCACTTTCTGGCGGCTATACAAGAGACGAAGCGAATAAAATGCTGAAAGAAAATGAAGGATTAATCGCTAGTTTCTCCAGAGCTTTAAGTCAAGATTTGAATGTCAACCAAACAGATGAAGCGTTTAATGCAGCTTTAAGGAAAGCGGTCGAATCCATTTACGAAGCTTCGATTTAGAAAATTTTACGTAACGATAACCTAAGCTTGTATAGGAAACAAAAGCTAGAAATGCTCGGTTAGCGGCATCTAAACGGGAGAGCTTCTAAAGAAATCACGTGATAAAGGAAACATCGCCTGCAACAGGGGTATGCCGACGCCTGAGTAGCAAGCCCGCTTTTTTGTCTTCCTTTAGATTTGAGCCGATAGTAACTTATCTTGAGGAGTTGGCACAAAGCTTGAGCATTTAAGCTAGACAGACAAAGCTACTTTTCAAAAAAATATCCAACATGTAAAAAACGGATGGCGTTTCCTCAACCAACAAAAATCCCCCTTAAAAGATAGCTTGGACTCTTTTAAGGGGGGTTGTTCAATTTATAGTTTAACTAGAAATCTAGCAGCATTATGATAAGTTAGTATACTGCTTGTTTTTATTGTACTCACCAAGATAGAATTTTACTAGATGTTTACAAAATGAATCCATGAGCATCTTGATTATTTATCAATGGATAGCCCATCCTGAGACGTTGTTTTTTGATCTACTAGGCTATTTTTATACAACAAATAATAAGAAGAAGCTGACCAGCTAAAGTTTTTAGTACTTAATCCCTTTCCAGTTTCAGGATTATAGTTTTCACGAATTGGTCCATCCTCCATTAAACCTTCAGCATGGTTAAATAATTTCTCCGTTAATGTTCTCGCTTCTTTATTGTATCCGTAATTTTGTAGTGCTTCAACTCCAAACAATGCCTGATCCATCCAGACAGGTCCACGCCAATAATGACTAGGACTGTATTTAGGGTTGTCTTTTGAAGCAGTTGGAAATGGCATATACGTATTAAATTTATTTTCATCTACCATGTTTTCAACGACATTTCCAGCTTGGTCTTTATCTGCTAATTTAGCCCATAAAGGAATCCAACCTTCTGTTCCTTTTCCTCTGTTTGTTAGTAATTTCTTCTTCGAGCCGTCTTCATTAATTTGTAAATCATAGAAATAACCGGTTTTTTGGTCGTACATATTCTTGCTTATATAGTTTTTAATGTAGTTCGCTTCTTTCGTAAACTGCTTAGCTTCTCTTGGTTTGTTCAATTCTTCCGCCATTGACTTTAAAAAGGCTTTTTCTGCATATAAATAGGCATTTAAGTCAACCGATTCTTGGTTTATGGAATAACCAATTACCTTATTATCCTTATTTTTATTTTCAAAGACTTGAACACCAACATCATCTTTCCCTACACCTTCTTGATCAAAGCGAGTCGCATTATCCATTCCACTTTCCCAAGCGGCAGCTTCTATTACTGCTTCTGGATTTAATTTAGGGTTACCGTTTTCATCTTTAATGATCTGATAATTCTCATCCCTTTGCCAGTTCGCTTCACTTACTGTACTACCGTATTCGGAAATTCCATTTTGATCATGGTCACGGTTACGATACCACCATTCATGATATTGCTTTAACTTTGGATACATTTCTTTTAAAAACTTCTTATCATTAGTCTGTTCATATACATTCCAAACTGCCCAGGATGCTAGTGGTGGCTTCGAGTTTCTCTCATTCCAGTTTCCACCATCGCCGCCTCGCGCCTGCTCTTTATTATAGAAAATGGCGTCGATAATTGCTCCCTCATCCTGAGGCCTTACATTATCATTCGATTGTATTTGATGGTCAAATAAAGCACGAATATTATTTTTAGCAAGTTCTGGATTAAAGTCAGCTACTGCAACAGCTTGCTTCCAAGAATCCCAGGACCACATACCAATAAACCACTTATAAGACATGGAAGGAACGATTCCATCATGTTTAATAGCGCCGGCAGGACTTCGCCAGTTTGTCATTAGTGTTTCCATCGCTTTTACAGCAGCATGTCGATACTCAAGATTGTTATGATCATTTTTCTCATTAAAGGTGCGATCCAAATATCCTTGCCAACGCTTCTCGTTTTGCTTAAACAGCTTATTCGCCTGCTTGGTGTATTTTTTTAGCTTTCCTTTTTCCTGATTAAATTCTTTGGTTGTAAATGTATAGCTTTCTGTAGTGTATGTTGTAAAGCTTTTATTAGGCTTAATTTTAATCGGTTTATTTAGTCTCGTTTCATACTTATTACCGCTTACAATTGTTTTGACTGGCTGATCATGATAAATATAGTATTTAGCCTGATCCGTAGCAAAATAATTCCAAGTATCTCTTATTTCCGAAAAATTAACTTGTACACCATTTTTAGTTGCTGTTAATGATTGACCTAAATTTAACTTGTTATTTCCATTAGCTAATGTATTCAAAAGCTCTCCTTGCCAGTAAACATCTAAATTCAACGCTTTATTGGTATTATTTTTGAGTTCCGTTTTAATCATAGCAGTGCGGTTAGTGACAAAAATAAGGTTTAAAGTTAAATCAAAATCATCAAGTTGATAGTGTTGCACTAATCGACCTGGATAATACGTAAAGTCAACTGGGTCACTGTTACGCAGATCATATTTTTCACCAGTGTCCCGATTGCTAATTTGAATTTGGTTTATCGTTTTAGCCAAGTTAACAGGATATTCTTCAGCAATGATTACAGGTCCTGCAAATCCTCCATATAATTCTTTCGCATCGTAGCTTGGTAAATAATAGCCATGCCAAGCGCCTAAATCAGAGAAGTTATTAAATTTATTCGTTAAATAACTGCCATATATTTGTTCTGAAGGTTGTGCAGAGATATCTAATGTGTTCTGAAACTCTGTCACTTTAGGGAGATTTGCTTTTGCGTAAACCGGGATACTGCTTCCAAAAATGAAGCATGAAGCTATGGATACAATACCTAGTTTCAATAATTTCCTATTTTTTACTTTTTTCACTTTCTGTTCCTCCTTTTTAAAGTTTGTAAAACTGTAAAACACACCCTTACTTACTCTGGCTTACCAATTACTGTGATGCACTTTTCGACTCGTTTTCAGATGTATTTCTCTCCTAATTTCTTTAATGCCTCCTCTCCGTTTTTTTGTGCCCACTTGTGAATCAACAAGCAAACTTTATGCCAACACCGTATAACAGAACAATGCCTTCGTTTCATAAAAGGAATAAAAAATGTGTGCAATTTCTTTTTGCACACATGAAGCTCATAACTATAGCAAGTTGTTTTGAAGGAAGGAGAATTATTTTGCTTCGGAACAAGAAGGAATATGGTTTAAAAAGACATGAAGCACTATAAAAAAACTGCTCCTTCAAAATCAGGTGATTTCAAAGGAGCTAAAAATAATTCTGTATTTTATAAAAAATCAAGTTCCTCTTGACTAAGACATACTTACTCCTTATGCCTTTCATGATCGAATAGCACTCTATCTACTTATGTGATAAACGAAACATTTTAGTTTAAATGATATTCATCATTTGCTTCGTACTATTTCTGTCTTTATCAGAAAGAGGTTTCTTCAATGGGATGATGGCCAGTATAGGTGGTTCTGGTTTTCTTGGTGGAATGATAGCATGTACGGGTTGATACCTCCATATTACGTGGAAAACGATTTGTTGACGTACCTGTAAAGAAAGCAATTAATCATGCTGATGAATTAATTGGTCAAGCTTTAACAGCTCTATTCTTTTTACATAGGGAAAGCTTTAAAGTAAAACAAATATCGTAAATAAGAAAGCTAACAAAATACGATAATAAGCAAAAGGAGTTAACCCGATTCGTTCCAGCCACTTTAAGAAAGTTACCACAGCAAACAGGGCGACAACAAAAGAAGTTAGAAATCCTACGGTAAACATTGGGAGATCGCTAACACTTAAATGGTTCCAACTTTTTAATAAATCTAAGCTTGTCGCTCCGATCATTACAGGAAGTGCAATTAAAAAGGAGAACTCTGATGCCGTTCGATAGCTTGCCTTTGCTAAAAGTCCACCTGAAATAGTCGATCCTGCTCTTGAAAAGCCGGGATAGACAGCCAAACATTGGAATAATCCAATCATAAACGCTTGCCGATACGTTAGATCGTCTAAAGAGTAGGCAGTGGGGTCAGGCTTTGTTCTCTCTGCATAAATCATTAAAAAGGCTCCGGCTACAAGTCCAATGACCACCGTTTGCGGTTGAAACAAATAGGTTTTAATAATTCCATGTAACAATAGCCCAGCAACGATGGCCGGAAGGACTCCAAGAATAATATGGATTGCATTAAATTTCTTTTCTTTTTTCAAAATCGGTGCAATGTTAAATAAAGAAACAAGACGTTCCTTATATAAAATAGTAATCGCCAGGATAGCCCCGAGTTGAATAACGATCTCAAATGTTTTTGCTTTTTCTCCCTCAAAACCTAGTAAATGCCCTACTAATATAAGATGCCCTGTAGAAGAGATAGGTAAAAATTCAGCTAGCCCTTCTACAACGCCTAAGATAAAAGCTATTAAAATATCAATCAACAAACTCACTCCAAACTAGACTTTAAAACAACTTGATCAAAATCTTGAAATCATTCACATTACTATACTCCAATTTTCAAAAAAACACCATAACATTCATGTAAAATTTGTTTGGAAAAAGGCTTTTATTTTACAGAAAGGAATGAGATATTTTTCTCCTTTATTTATTAAACTATATTTAAGTAAAAACAAACTAGGAACAACATAGAGAAAATGAGCTGGCTTCGTCTCATCGTTTACAAATCCAAAGCATTAAACTACAATAATATTTGTATCCAAACTGCATTATTTTTGTTTATTTATAATAGAAATTAACATAATTATTAATATATTATATATGACCATCTGATAGAATATTATTCAATTTCACTGAACATACGTCAAAAAAAGAGATATAATAGTCCTATTAATAGAAAAGTCGACGAGTATTTGATTAAACAACATTTATTCAAAGTTTGATTTAATACTTATATGGAAAGGACGATAAAAACATGAGTGATATAAGTCAACTAATCGAACAACTAATCGAATTTCGAGATGAACGAGACTGGCGACAGTTTCACAATCCTAAAGACCTAGCCATCTCGCTTTCATTGGAAGCTGCAGAATTGTTGGAAGACTTTCAATGGAAAACAAGTGAGCAGGCAGTAGAAGCTAATTTTGAAAATATAAAAGAGGAACTGGCAGATGTAATGATTTACGCACTCATGTTGAGCCATGATTTAAATCTAGACGTAAAAGAAATCATTCAAGAGAAAATAAAGAAGAATGCTAAAAAATATCCAGTAGAAAAAAGCAAAGGATTAAAGCTAAAGTATAAAGAACTTTAAAGGAATGATAGTTAGCAAAAACGTATTTGCTACAAATTTATTCCATGTATATTACATAAACTCGAGCGCCGTGGATAACGACATGCAGATTGTCATACGTAAATATCGTACATCCACGGCATACTTTTTACAAAAATAGATCATTATAAAGTAAAGTGAAACTGCATTCATGGGCTTTTTCATTTATCCCTTTATGAAGTTAGTAACTAATTGGCATTTAAGGCTATAAATCCTCCACTTAAACATCTTCCTATTCTCTACCCACTTTGAAACAGGAGCCTTATAGTACCTTATGTAAAAGATAAACGAGGAGGAAGGCAGTTGGACCCCTATTCCTATCGTTCGCTATTCCCTATTTTAAAAACCCATACACATTTAGCCAGCTGCTCACAGGGTGCCTTGTCCAAGAATGTTTCAGCTGCGATTGATTAATATCATTATAGCTTATTAGAATTAGGTAAAAATTGGGATCAAGCGATGCATACATTGGAATTAACTAGAGAAAAGTTTGCTAAACTTATTAGTTGTGACAGAGATGAAGTAGCTATCCTTTGTTCGGTATCTGACGCCATATCGGCGATTGCTACTTCTCTTCCTTATAACACAAAGAAAAACAAAATCGTGTTTACCGATATGGTTTTCCCTACTGTTGGTCATATTTGGTCTGCACAAACTCCATTTAAAAATAAGTTTACTATAATTCAATCTTCCAATGGACAAATACCTATTGAGAAATTTGCAGAGGCAGTGACATCAGACACACTAATTACATGTATTCCTCATGTGAATTATTATAATGGTTTGAAGCAAAATATTAGCAATATTGCTGAAATCGTACATGGTAAAGGGTCTCTCTTATTTGTTGATGCTTATCAATCAGCAGGACATATTCCGATTCATGTAAAGGAAATGGATATCGATATACTGGCAGCAGGGATGCGTAAATATATGCTAGGAATTCCTGGTGTTGCTTTTTTGTACATTAAAAAAGAACTTGCCGAAGAGCTACCCCCACGAATAACCGGCTGGCTAGGTCAAACTTCAACCTCCACATTTGATATTTATCAATCCCATTTAGCGACAGGGGCTCGCCACTTTGAAACAGGAACACCTTCATTTATAAGTGTTTATGCCGCTCATGAAGCTTTAAAGCTCCTGCTTGATATAAGAATAGACAAGATAGAGGCATATTTAAGCGAACTGACTTCGTTCATTCTTGACCATAGTCAAGAACAAGGCTTACAGCTTGCAGGACCAGTGTCTACAGATAATCGAACAAGCCTAACCTCTTTTTACGTTAAAGATACTGCCAAAGTACAAGAAGTTTTAAAAAGCAGACAAATTCTTGTTGCGGCTAGAAATGATGTCATCCGCATTGCCCCTCACTTTTATAATCTTAAAGATGAAATAAAGCTAGCAATAAATGAAATTGCTAACTTGACTATTTAGGGCGTGAAAAATAAATTGATTTCAAGCTTCTCTTCGTCCTATGTTAATCTTATTAGAGCACGTACTGCCTTACACCTTTTGAAAAATAGAAAGAAGATCGTGTTAAATGAAAATCTTTTGAACAGCTACGCCAGTGAAAACAAACCAGATATGGATGAAAAGATCGATTTGATTCATGCACAACAACGAAAAGTATTTAAACGTATACTATAAAGGATTAACAAACAACCCACTTTTAAAATGTATACTTCCGTCTTTTTTTCTCTTACGGATAACAGTAAAACTTACTCTACATCTGCTCTCATTCCACCTTTTAATTTATCCAACTGCCTTAATGCGCGCCAGATCATCAAAATGGAAAATAAAAGTAAACACACACCTGCTATGATCAGCATGAGTGCAGCACCTTCTTTGGAACTGGCGAAATTCATGACATAGCCAATATAGGGAATGGTAAGTCCTGTATACGTCCCGACAATATCTTCTGGTACAACCGGCTCCGAATCAGCTGCATTATTTGCATCTCCCTTTGTAATATACTGCTTCCCATTGTCCTTTACTTGCTCAATTCTGTGGGTGACAAAAACATCATCTTCTGTTTTAAATGTAATGACATCACCTTTTTGAAATTCTTGTTTTGCATCTGTATCTTTAATGGCAATAATGGACCCTGTTTTCATCTCTGGCTCCATGGATCCGGAAAGTACTGTCTTCATTTGATAACCGAATAAGCTCACTTCACCACCAGATGCTTTCATCGATATAACAGCAAATAAAGTTACAAGCAGTAAAATAAATAACAGACCCGTGACCATGTTGCTGAACATCTTTAACATACGTTTTCCCTTCATTGTTATTCTCACTCCAATATATAACAGTTATTTTGTTTGCTCGTTCAACTCATTTACAGCGGCATTATCTGTTGTTGTTTGATTTGTTTCTTCTGCTGTCGACTTTTGATGTTTATTTTCCAGCTCATTTGATTGCTTTTTATCGTTGGCTTTATCTCTATTTTTATCTGTTGAACTGTCTTGTGTAATGTCTTCATCTTTCTTTCCCTGTTTATCTGAAGCCGCTTTTCCTTGATCAGCTTCCTGTTTCCTATTTTCTGATTTTGTTTGTTCTTCCACTCTCTTTTGCTCTGTCGTACATTCTTCTTCTTTCTTACAAAATTGCTTTGAAGCAGATACCTTTCCATCAATGCTCTGACTATCCGTGAAATAAGCTGTTGTCGGAGTAGTCCATTGAGAGACCGCCACCAATAACAGGTATCCCATAACAAGTGGAAATAAAAGATATTTTTTGCTTGTCATTTTATATTTTGTCCAGCAACGCATGATTAAATATCCTTTCTGTGGAAACAATCTACAAAACTAGTGCAGAATCTATCAAGTTGGCTGGATTCCCTCCTAACATCTACCATTATCTCAAGTTAAGACATAGACCTTGCTTAGTGATCACTTCTTACAAATATAACTATGTAAATGCCTTCATGCAAACGCTGTAACGATTTGCCTGGTTAGTTTAAGTATCTCCTCACAGTCAATTAATTACTTTATAAATAATAGTGACTAACCTTGTACAGTATTTTTCCAACATATCAACCTATCCGGTCTTAGGCCCTATTATATAACAAAAAATAACCAGTAAATACAAAAAATCTAATATTTACATTTTTTTAACTTTAGATTAATAGTCTTTCAACATTACTTTATTATGGTAGAAAGCAGATAGGCGTTAGCAAAAAATGGAGGAGATGAAATGAAAATAAAAAATAAAAAACTGGCTGGACTTTCGCTTGCAGTTATATTAAGCACCTCTATTGTTACCTACAGTATGGTAAATGCAGCTAGAGATAACACCAACCACCAGAGTCAACCAACGAATGGTGCAGCCAAAAATGTCATTTTATTAATTGGTGATGGAATGGCAGAAAACCAAATATCTGCAGCAGCTTACTTTAAAGGGGGTGGATATGGTGCAGACGATTTAGCAATGGATCAGTTTACCAATGTTGGATATGCACGAACATTCTCACATGATAATACGGTTACAGACTCTGCCGCAGCGGCAACTGCTTTTTCCTCCACATATAAGACCGACAATGGAGTAGTGGGGAAAGCACCCAAAAACAAAGAACATCATGAAAATGAAGAACATTTTGATGTGGAGACAGTGCTCGAAGCTGCGGAACAAAGCGGTATGTCAACAGGGCTTGTTTCGACAGCCAGAATTACGCACGCAACCCCAGCTGCTTTTGCATCTCATATTGATGACCGAGATAAAGAAAATAATATCGCTGAACAAATGATCTTAGAACATGACATTGAAGTCCTGCTTGGTGGCGGAAAGCATCAATTTCTTCCAAAAGGAGACGGCGGGAAACGAGAAGATGGAAAAAATCTCTTAGATGCTGCGAAAGAAAAAGGTTATCAACTGATTGAAAATAAAGATGAAATGGCAAAAGCAGACTCGGACAAACTATTAGGTTTATTTAATAACAGCCATATGACATACGAATTAGACCGAGATTTGACCGATGAGCCAAGCATTGATGAAATGACAAATAAAGCATTGGATGTACTACAACATGATGATGACGGTTTCTTTTTAATGGTAGAGGGCGGGCGTATTGACCATGCAGGGCATGCCAACTATCCGGCAACGAATATTCAGGAAACACTAGCATTCGATAAGGCCGTCAAAGAAGCAGTTGAGTTTGCCAAAAAAGACAAAAATACTCTTGTTATTGTATCCGCCGACCACGAAACAGGTGGTATGTCGATTGGAGTAAACGGCGAGTACGGATTTAATAAAGATGTCATACGCAATGTAAAGCGGACACCAGAATATATTAGCCAGCAATTAAATAAACATGATGCCGATTTTGCTGATGTTATGGCAACTTATGCAGGTATCCATAACTTAACGGAAGAAGAAGTCGATTTGGTTCAATCAACTACAAATAAGGCTAGTGCCATCGCTAAAATTATCAGTGATCGTGCATTAATCGGCTGGACAACTACAGGGCACACAGCTGTTAACGTCCCAGTATATGCATATGGTCCTCTAGCGGAAAAACTAACCGGAACAATTGATAATACCGAAATTGCTAAAGTCATCAGCCTAAGTACAACCAAATCATTTACCTCACAAAATTTAATCGACCAAGTAAATGAACTTGCAGCAAACGGTGAAATAACAGATAAGAAAGCTGCACGGACACTATTAATACATCTGAAAACAGTCCGTCAATTTGAAGAAAAAGAGGCAGTTGATAAAGTTGTCAAACAGTTGACTAATTTCCATCTTCTGCTCGACAAACAAAAAGAAAAAGAGGTCATTTCCACTAATGCCTATCAAACACTTAAGAACGGAACAGATGCACTATTAGCTAAGTGGCAATAACTATTATCCATGAAGAAAAACTTTGCTTGTCGCCAAGCCTTTATGGCGAAGACTATCATTTTTCTTATACGATAAAAACTAAAGTTTTATACTTTCCTATCGTGTAAAATATATAACCCTTTTTAATCTATGAATTCGGTAGAACAGATAACAGACTATAAGTGGAAAGAATAGCATCTCTACATTTCTATATTAAATGGGGAATGATGAGGAGAACTAAAATGAAAAAACGTTCGAATAAACTTTTAGCTATTACCTTATTTGTTATCAGTATCACAGTATTACTACCAACCATTTCTGCGTCAGCAAATACGGCGAATTCTTTTACTATCGCCCATCGCGGTGCATCCGGCCAGGCACCGGAAAATACAATGGCCGCTTTTGACAAAGCGCTTGAATATCATGCCGATTACTTTGAAGTAGATGTACAAATGACAAAAGATGGCGAATTAATTCTCATGCATGATACAACTGTCGACCGTACAACGAATGGTACAGGTGCAGTTAAAGATTTTACCTTTGAAGAAATTAGACAGCTGGATGCAGGAAGCTGGTTCCATGAATCATTTGCCGGTGAAAAGGTACCGACACTCGGAGAAGCATTAGACCGTCATAATGGGGAAATCGGTATCCTCATTGAATTAAAAAATCCAGAGCTCTATCCAGGTATTGAACAGAAAATAGCAGATGAACTAGTAAAACGTAACATCACAAATGAAAACAGCAATATCATTGTTCAATCTTTTAATTGGGAATCTGTTAAGCAAATTCATCAACTACTGCCATCGATTCCAACTGGTGTACTGATTGGTTATGGCCAAACCATTGGCGGGAAAATAACCGATGAACAGCTAGCAAGCTTTCAAACATATGCTGATTATGTAAACCCTAATAAAAGTTTATTAAATCAAGAAACCGTTGACCGTATCCATAAATATGCCTTCAAAACATGGCCCTACACCGTCAATGATCGAAATTGGGTTACACAACTAATCGAGTGGGGAGTGGACGGCATCATTACCGATTATCCGTTACTCGTAAACATGCCAGCCAGTGCAGCAACAATCAAAACACTTGTTGAACGCTTTGAAGGAAAAGAACTCTCCAGTGAAACAGCACATGCATTAAAAATCCATCTAACAACCGTCAGTCAATATGAGGAACAAGGATTACAAGATAAAGCTATGAAACATATGAACGGCTTTATCACCTTATTGAATGAACAGAAAAAGAACGGGTTGATTTCCGACCGCGGATATCAGCTACTTCTTAGCGAAGCAAATTTTTTAATGGAAAAACGATAAGCTCCAACATTTAACAGTATGTTCGTTTATGATAAAGAAAACATGCCTAACAGGAGTATGCCGACGGCGGGCAGCAAACCCGCTTTTACTCGGCCTTCCTTTAGGTTCGAACCGATGTTGACTTATCGTAGGAAGAAGAGCGAAATTTGCTAGGCGCTTGAGCGCTTATGGCTAGACACAAAAGCTACAAGCGCTCGCTTAGCGACGTACAAACTGGAGGTCTTCTGACGAGATAAAGAAAACACGGTGACGGAGGAACCGATGTTGACTTATCGTAGGAAGAAGAGCGAAGTTTGCTAGGCGCTTGAGCGCTTATGGCTAGACGACGAAGCTACTTTTCAAAAGAATTACCTACAATGAAACAACATCTTATAAATTACTAAGTTTATCAAAAAATAACTGCGGTATCTTAATTTGGTGACAAAAAATTTTATATAAAGCGTATTCTAAAAAATCCCCCGAGTAACTGTTCAAAAGCTGATAACAACTTGTTTCATTGAAAGACCTTTCTTTTCAGGATAACAATACCGTTTTGGTTTTTTTGAACAAGGAACAAAGGGAAAAATGTACAGGGAGGAATATTGAAATGGGAATTAAAAAACAAATCGGTATTGGGGTATTATCAGCAGCACTTGGTTTAGCAATGATAGGCGGTGGAACATATGCATACTTCAGTGATGAAGAGGTAAGTCAAAATACATTTGCAGCAGGTACACTTGACTTAAATGCTGAACCAACAGAAATGATTAATCTTAATAATTTAAAGCCAGGCGACTCCATGATTCGTACATTTGAGCTGCAAAACAACGGAACGTTAGACATTGAAAAGGTACTATTGGAAACGAATTATTCTGTTATCGATGCTAAAAGTGACAATACAGACGACTTTGGAAAGCATATTGAAGTTGAGTTTTTATATAATGCCGATAAACTGGATGAAGTCATCTATAAAACCACGTTGGCAGATCTCAAAAACATGAAACCGGAAGCGGTTAATAAACATGTTTTTTACCCACAATTTGGTGACAAGGGACTTCCTGCCGGTACAGTAGATGATATCGCGGTAAAGTTTAACTTTGTTGATAACGGAAAAGACCAAAACGAATTTCAAGGGGACGCTTTAAATCTCGAGTGGACATTTAAAGCAGTCCAAGCACCTGGTGAAGCAAGGTAATCGCTTAAAAAATATCACGCACCAAAAGATATAATAAGAGATTATAACATAAACAAATACGAAATAGCACAAACCGAACAATTCATTTATAATTGTTCGGTTTGTTTGTGTTTAGAAAAACTTGGCTTGTCGCCAAGTCTTTAGCGAAAGCCGTAGTTTTTCTTATACGATAAAGTGAAACTTCATTCAGTAGGAGTTTTCTTCCATCTCCTACTGAATGTTAGTACCTCAGGGGGTATGACCTAAAGGCCCCTTAAACGAATCGGGCATTTAGGTACCGTTTTCTCCCACTTTGACCCTTTGCACGAACTCAGGACTTGAAGTGGGAGTCTTACAGCACCTTACATGCGGGATAAAGTGAAAATTCATTCCGTGGAATGCTTTTTACACGGAATGTTAGTTGAACCAATCGGGCATTTAGGTGCCGTTTTCTCCCACTTTGACTTTTTGTATCAACTCAAGATTTTGAAGTGGGAGTCTTACGGTACCTTACATGCGGGATAAAGCCTAAAATTTTATACTTTACTATAGTACAAGGACGATTTATGGTTGTTTTTTAATCAGCTGTTTTCGTTTTGTCCCAGCCTCTGATTGATTGCACTAAAAATACGCTAGATAAGCGAAACCAAATACAATACCTTAATTTAGTAGAAATAAATAATCCACAACTTTTAAGTGAGACCATTTATTAAATTCCTATTACATATATTAATTATCGCTAGTTTCTTTATCTTTCTAAACTGTTTTCTTTTATCGCCTTAACAAAATTTCCATTATGCTTAGACAACATCATTTTTGCTTTGATTGGATCTATATGAAACAGCAACATTAAAATTGCTATGCGTACATCCCCGTCTGCTTCCTTATTCGCTTTCTTCGCAGAAATTTCATCAACACCAGTCAGTTCTTGAATAATGTTGATTGCCCGTTTGCGCAGCTTTTTATTTGTTGCTTGCACATTGATCATAAGGTTCTTATATACTTTACCCAGTCGTATCATCGTAGCTGTAGACAGCATATTTAAAACCATTTTTTGTGCAGTTCCAGCTTTCAGACGGGTTGAACCCGTAACTATTTCTGCTCCTACAGGTAACTCTATTGGAATATTAACATTTTTCGATAGTTTCGTGTCTACATTGCACGAAATACCGATTGTTGGTACACCCATTTCATTTGCCTGTTGTACTGCACCTAAAACATAAGGGGTATTGCCGCTCGATGCTATACCAACGATCACATCTTTTGTTGTAACATGATTTAGTACATCTTTTTTTCCATTTTCCCAGTTATCTTCTGCATCTTCTATTGCATTTCTAAGCGCAGCATCGCCACCCGCAATAACCCCTTGTATCAAGTCAGGAGAGACACCAAATGTTGGCGGGCACTCAGATGCATCTAATACTCCTAATCTACCACTGGTTCCTGCACCAAAATAGATGACATGTCCTCCTTTTTCAATTGCTTGTACCATTGTTTCGATAGCTAATTTAATCTGCGGAAGTGCTAATGCAACCACATCAGCTACTTTTTTATCTTGTTCATTCATTAATTTTATGATTTGCATTGTAGAAAATTCATGAAGATTTTTGGACTTATTATTTTTCATTTCGGTTAATTGTGAATCATCTGCCATCGTTCTCCCACCTTGCTTGTATTGTCTTGTTGTTATATCCTTTTTTTAGTATTTGTTTATGATCTCCATAAGGCGGGAGTGCTATCTGTCCTAATATAACTGGCTCAATAGCCCCTGTTGCCTTAGGAACATTTGTCTGCTGCTGATGAATGGTTTCATTAGCAAGTACTGCAAATCCAACAGCTTCTTTTTCATCTGTCGTTATACCAAGTTGATCAATTGTAAACACATTGATGGTTGGCAGTAACTGTTCAATCATTTTAATTAACGTATGATTATTTCCACCACCACCACTTAAAATTATTTCTGAAACTTCCGAATTAGGAAAAACAAATTTTTTATACGCGTCTACAATGGAAAAGGCTGTAAAATAAGTAGCTGTTGCGATTAAATCTTCTGGTGGTAAATTGCTAGATAACGTTAGTATTTCTTTGGTATATTCACTACCAAAGTCTTCCCTTCCAGTTGATTTTGGAGGAACTAAACGAAAATACGCATGTTGCATCCATCTATCTACAATATCCTTGTGAACTTTCCCTTTTGCTGCTATCCTTCCACCTTCATCAAAAGGAAGGTGACATAATTTTCTACATAATTCATCTATTATCATGTTCCCTGGACCGGTATCAAATGCATATATTTCATTTATTTGAGCATTTTTTGGAATTACAGTGCAATTACCAATGCCGCCAATATTTTGTAATATTCTTCCTTTATTTTCATCCCGAAATAAAAGCCAATCCATATAAGGTATTAAAGGTGCACCTTCTCCGCCCGCTGCGATATCCATTGTTCTAAAATTAGAGACAACTACTGTATTTGTTTCATATGCTATGATAGAAGGATCACCAACTTGCAACGTTGATTTAGCTAAAGAATGATGTGCTTTTGGAATGTGATATAAAGTTTGACCATGCGAACCAATTAAGTCTAATTGATGTAAATGAATGTTGGCTTCTTTACAAACTGCTTTTACAGCATTCGCAAAGACATAGCCCATCTTAAAGTTCAAACTACATATTTGTTCCACATTCGAGCTAGTTTTATTTATTGCTAAAAGCAGTTCTTGCTTCAATTCATCATTGTAAGGCAATGATATGCTCTTCAAAACTTCCATACGGGTTCTTCTTTTATAACCTTCCATTTTTACAAGCGAAGCATCAATTCCATCTAATGAGGTTCCTGACATGAGGCCAACAACTAACATACTCATCATAATTAACCTCCTATTTGACTTTTCCATGCATAGAGAGAACCTGTTACTGCCGGGGTATTTCTAAATAGAAGCGACATATCGGTTGAGAATTCTTTTAATTTTATCTCAACGTATTTCTGAATAAATTCATTCTTTTCTAATAGGCCGCCTTTCAAAACAATGGTTATTGGAGGCTCTAATCTGAGTAGTTTAGTCAGCCGTATAACCTGCTGAGCTATTTCGTAACCAGCATTTTCCAAAAGTCTGATTGCATCTATATCCTTATTTTTAGCAAGTTGATGTACAAATAAGGATAGTTCAGCAATTTCTTTTTTTGTAGAAGAATAAACAAAATCTTTTATGGCAGACGGTGTCCATAGTTGGTATTCGCCAGCTAAGGATGTAGCAAATTCTTTTTGAATAGAACCTTGCTCGATTTCGGAGATCAACCGTTTTAATGCCTGAATGCCGATATCATATGAGCTTCCTTCATCTCCCAACAAATGCCCCCAACCACCAATTATTTTAATGGTGGATTTATTTTTTCCAATAAAGACAGATCCTGTTCCTGCTATTGCCAATATCCCGTTTTCATCTCCTAAAACCGAATAGAGAGCTAATTCCGCATCATTTAAAACGAAAGTTGGTATTTGAAATTGTTCCTCCACCAATTGTTTAAACTCTAATTTAGAATTACCTTTTTCAATTCCGGCAACACCTAAAACAATAAACTCACACTTACTACCATATTCACTATTCATACAAACTTTTATTGCATCCATAATATTATGTTGAGTCTCTTCCCTATCCACTGCTACGTTACCCTGTCCATTTTTTACGGAGAAAAGTATATTTTTATCATGATCCATCACTGCTGCATACGTTTTAGTTCCACCTGCATCAAGACTATATAATACATGTCTATCACCTATCCCAATTTGAAAAAGCAAATTTATCCCATGGCTTCAGATAGTCAATTAAGAAAATCTCCTCTTCTCGTATTCTGCCGATAACATTTGTTTTCCCAGAATTCTTCATATCTTTTAAGGCAATTTGTAATTCTCCTGCATATTGTTTATACAAATCGCTTTCTATGATGATATCCCCTCTTTTTATGTCTATCGTGTTATGTGGCGGAAAAGACTCTCCTCTATATTTAACTCGGCTTTGCGTAGAACGAATCATATAATCAGAAACATCACCACGATAAAAATGAGGTTCATCAAATACTATTTTTTTCTCTAAATCGCTCACTGAATCACTTAGTTGAATATTAAACGTTATTTTCTCTTTATTCATATGACTTAAAAGTTCCATTTCTTCTTCAGATGCATATGCATTACTAATAATGACATCATCAATTAACGTTGTGGCAAACAAATGTTTTGCCTGAACATCGATCGGTAATTCGCGATGCATTTCTAAAGTGGGTAACCCTTCTACGATTGGCCACGGTCCAAACGTTGCAGCCTTTGAAGATACAAAAGCAGCTGTTCTCAATCCGTGCTTTTTAAACTTTTTACTGCATTCGATAAAGAAATCATACGACAAACCGCTGTAGCGATGTGGATAAAAATTATGACAACCTATTAACTTATTCCGATTAGGTTGGAAGCTTAAAATATTTTCCAGATACTTCGTTGCATTACTCATATTAATCTCTATATTTAACCCATATGGATTAAAGGTCATCATGGACTCTTCATTCCCAGTAAAACCAAGATCTAATCGAATTCCATTTACCCCAAGGTCATTAAAAAAAGATAAGTCGTCATATGAGATACCTAAACTTTTAAATATACGTGGGCTAATATCGCATATTACTTCCATATCAAGCTGTTTTGCAAAATTAATCGTTTCCTTGAAATTAGATAAGATCTCATTTTTATTTCCTTCAACGGAAAGTAAACACGTAAAAATGCGCTTAAATCCGTATTTGCTTGCTAGATGTATATAGTGTTTATCATTTTCTACTGTGGAATGATTTGGATAAATAGAAATTCCCAATTTTTTCATCTTTACACACTCTCTCCTTGTTTTTTTTCTAATTGATCTACCCTGTTAAGTATCTTGATCATCTGTTCAATTAAGGACATCTCACTGATTGCCGCCATTAAGTGATCCTGTGCATGGACCATTAATAACGACATCTCAACTTTACCCCCATTTATTTCTGCTTGAATGAGCTTCGTTTGTGTATTATGTGCTTTTGTTAAGGTTTGGTTCGCTTCTTCCATTTTTTTATTAGCCAAATCAAAATCGCCATTATAGGCTAGCTCTAGTGCTTCATAAGCAATCGATTTAGCATCCCCACCATGAGAAATAATATGGAATATCTCTGTTTCTATATTCATCCTGTAACCCCTCCAAAAAATTTCATTTCTGAGATTGTTCAAAAAGCAAACTAAAATAACATATAGAAATTCTTTGCACGTTAGAATGGATAATTTTTAATGTTGAAGTTCATTCAACTGTTAAAAACTTTCAAGTTCTAGTATACGTGCAACTAAGCTATCATCTACGCTTCGCTTGTTACTAGCCTAGTTTTCTTTATTGGCTTCTCCGTTCCCGAAAAGAAAAATGCTTCTCCTGATTAGGAATGAGTCTAGAGAAAGCTGTTCAGTATTATACTGCATACACTGTAGCTACTCGATACTCCGCCAGCGCTTACTTTGACTAGATAGGACGTGCTAGTCTTGGCGCTGTAACAAGGATGGTCTTATACCTTAGCCACTCTTTAATCGTTTTTATCTTCTTTTTGAACACGCTCTTATAGTATATAAGATACCATAGATTGAAATTTTGTTTTAGTATTTTTGATAAATATATTGAATTTTTATTTCGTTTATTCTATAATACATGTGAACGAAAACCCTTTCAAGAAATATTAGCTCTAGGGGGTAGACAATCTTTTGTATATTTTAAGAATGATTAGGAATCAAATGAAATACTTCTCCAAATCAGAGAAACTTGTTGCAGAATATATTTTGAACGAACCACAAAAAGTTGTAAATTTTACAACCAAGGAGCTTTCTGAAAAGTGTTATACAAGTGAAGCTGCGGTCATTCGGTTTTGCAAACGTGTCGGTATTCATAGTTTTAAAGACTTTAAAATTGCCCTGGCTAAAGAAATCAGCCTCGAAAAACATGAATTTATATATGATACTCCAATAAAATTTGACGACAACATAGGTGAAGTAATTAACAAAGTCATTACGAAATCAATAAAAGCTCTACAAACAACTTCACAACTTTTGTCTACTCAACAGTTGGAAGAGGCAATCGTAATACTACATGGTGCCAAAAGAATATACTTATATGGTGCAGGTGGGTCGTCTATTGTAGCTCAAGACCTAACCTTAAAATTATTACGAATTAATAGACTAGCTTTTCACCACCCTGATATACATGTACAAATGACGAACGCAGCAAATATGGATGAACATGATGTTTTATTCGTTGTTAGTACGTCTGGGGCAACGAAGGAAGTTATACAATTAATTGAAACAGCGAAGGAAAAAAATACGAAAACCATACTTCTTACGCAACAAAAGAATTCCTTTGCTCGAAGAAAAGCAGATATCATTCTAGATATATCCGTAGAAGAGGAAAACATTAGAGTTGGTACAATGAGTGCTAGAATTGCAGAGTTAGCGGTTGTTGACGCACTATTTATAGGGTTATGCATTAAACTTGGTGATACTTTTTATAATCATATATTTAACACACACCACGCCGTATCACGTTTTAAAGAATAAAGTGAAACTTCATTTCTTAATATGCCTTTCCCAAGAAATGTTAGTTGAACGAATCGGGCATTTAGGTGCCGTTCTCTCCCACTTTTGACCCCTTGTATCAACTCAAGATTTTGAAGTGGGAGTCTTACGGCACCTTACATGCGGGATAAAGTGAAACTTCATTTCTTGTATGCCTTTCCCAAGAAATGTTAGTTGAACGAATCGGGCATTTAGGTACCGTTCTCTCCCACTTTTGACCCCTTGTATCAACTCAAGATTTTGAAGTGGGAGTCTTACGGCACCTTACATGCGGGATAAAGTGAAACTTCATTTCTTGTATGCCTTTCCCAAGAAATGTTAGTTGAACCAATCGGGCATTTAGATGCCGTTCTCTCCCACTTTTGACCCCTTGTATCAACTCAAGATTTTGAAGTGGGAGTCTTACGGCACCTTACATGCGGGATAAAAACTATTAAAGGAGCTGATCAAATGAAAGTATTATTCGTGTGTTCTGGTGGTATGTCTAGTGCAATTGTTGTAAATTCGCTAAAAAAAGAGGCGGGAAAACATGGGCAAGACCTTGAAGTTAAAGCTATTGGTTCTAGTGAAGTAGCATCTGAACTCGAAAACAACTGGGATGTAGTTATGGTCGCACCCCAAATTAAGCATCGTTTTGACAATATAAAAAAAGAGGCGGATGAATTTGGTGTACCCTGTGGAGCCATTCCACCACAAGCTTATACTCCATTAGGAGGCCCTGCATTATTTAAAACATTGAAAGAATTAGTCAATTAAACAGAAAGAGAGAGGAGTCCATCTTCATGGCTAAGTTTACAGATTTCTTAGAAAAAAAAGTATCAAACCCAATGGCCAGATTAGCTGAACAGCGTCATCTGTTGGCAATACGTGACGGAGTAATATCTGCCTTGCCATTTATTATAGTAGGGTCATTCTTTTTAATACTTGCTTCCCCTCCATTACCGGAATCATGGGAAATTACGAAATGGGCAACTGGTCACGCTGATGCCATATTAATTCCGTATCGAATGACCATGTTTATCATGTCCTTATATGTAGCCTTTGGTATTGGTTATAATCTGGCACAATCATATAAGGTCGACCCATTATCCGGAGCGCAAATTGCAGTTGCTTCCTTACTACTTACCATAACTCCATCTGTCGTCGAAGAGTTAGGCTTTGTACTGCCAATGCAGTATCTAGGTGGAAGTGGATTATTCGTAACTATTATTGTATCTATTTTATCTGTAGAAATATTTAGGATATGTAAGCAAAAAGAAATTACGATTAAACTTCCAGATGCGGTGCCATCATCCGTAAGTCGCTCCTTTGAAGCACTAATACCTGTTGCAATTGTAATTATTTTAATGACTATTATTACTGTAACGATGGGAGTAAATTTACATGCTCTTGTAGAAAAACTAACTACACCGCTTGTTACTGCTGGAGATAGTTTATTCGGCGTATTGGTTCCTGTATTTTTAATTACATTCTTTTGGTCGTTCGGTATTCACGGAGTATCCGTTGTCGGTTCAGTTGCTCGCCCTCTATGGGAAGTGTACATAGCAAATAATGCTGAAGCTGTTGCTGCCGGTGCAAGTGAATTACCTCACATTGCTCCAGAGCCTTTATTTCAATGGTTTATTTGGATTGGTGGTTCTGGTGCCACATTAGGTCTAGTTATTGTCATGTTAATTTTCGCTAAATCAAAATATTTAAAAAATCTTGGTAAAGCTGTTGTTGTCCCAAGTGTTTTTAACATTAATGAACCGGTTATTTTTGGGTTACCAATTGTATTAAATCCCATTTTAATCATCCCATTTATAGTCACACCAATTATAACCGCAACCATATCCTATTTGGCTACATCGGTTGGACTCGTATCGCCGACATTTATAAGGGCTCCATGGACACTCCCTGCACCAATTGGAGCATACTTAGCAACTGGAGGAGATTGGCGTTCTATCATTCTAGTATTCATAAATATTGCTATATCTGCGGTAGTTTATCTACCTTTCCTAAGAGTTTATGACAAAAAAATGCTCAGTATGGAGCAAGGTCAAGAGCAAGAATAGATAGGCACTTTTACAAGGGAATCACTTGGTTGATTCCCTCTTTAGGAGGTATTTCTCATTATGAACCAATCCAGAATAATTCCTCGTATTAGCTTTAAAGGTGTTTTCGTATTTATGACTATTTTATTTTTAGGGGTTTTATTTCTTACCATCCCCTTAAAATATATTCCTATTTCGGAAACAATGAGTTACTTTTTAAGTGCTGGAATTTCTGCTTCCATCGGAATAAGTGTAGTCCTAACAAAAATTGATGGAAAAACAGAAGACAAACAATTAATTAAAAAAAGAAGACTCATTTCCATTATTGTTGGTTTTGCTGCGAGTGCTTTAATGACATTTGTATTTGGAGGAGATATCCTTGGTTAGAAACGGAATTAAAATAGCTACTATTGGTGGAGGATCAAGTTATACACCTGAATTTGTTGAAGGACTAATTAATCGATATAAAGAGCTTCCGGTTCGTGAATTATGGTTAGTCGATATAGAAGAAGGAAAAGAAAAACTAAATATCGTCGGGAATTTAGCCAAACGAATGGTAAAGAAAGCCAACTTGCCAATGAAAGTTTATATGACATTGAACCGAAAAGAAGCATTAAAAAACGCAGATTTTGTAACAACTCAGATGCGTGTAGGCTTACTGCAAGCAAGGATTAAAGATGAACGCATCCCTTTAAAACATGGCATGATCGGTCAAGAAACAAATGGAGCCGGTGGTTTGTTCAAAGCACTTCGAACGATTCCCGTTGTATTGGATATAGCAGAAGAAATGACGGAACTGTGCCCTAATGCATGGCTCATTAATTTCACCAACCCCGCCGGCATAGTAACAGAGGCTGTTATGAGACATAGTAGCCATAAAAAAGTAATTGGTCTCTGTAATGTACCGATTAACATGAAAATGACAATTACTCAATTGCTCGATGTCCCAACTGATCAAATAAGTATCACTTTTGGCGGATTAAATCATATGTCATATGGTCTGGATGTCCATGTAAATGGAGAATCAAGAATGGATGAGGTTATTGAGTTATTGGCAGACTCGGATAAACAATTAACGATGAAAAATATAATTCCACTACCTTGGGATAAAGACTTCGTTAAGGGACTGGGGTTAGTACCAAGTCCCTATCATCGTTATTATTATAAAACGAGTGACATACTTAAAAACGAGTTAGAAGAATTTAAAGTGGGCAAAACCCGTGCAGAAGTTGTTAAGCAGTTAGAAGATGAACTGTTCGAATTGTATAAGGATCCTAATCTTAATATTAAACCTCCACAGCTTGAAAAACGTGGAGGAGCTTATTACAGTGATGCTGCTTGTAATTTAATATCATCTATATATAATGATAAAGGTGATATTCAAACACTTAACATCCGTAATAAAGGAGCCATTACAAGTCTCCCTAACGATACAATCGTTGAAATCAACTGTATTGTTACAAAGCAGGGGCCTATCCCGCTTGCAGTTGGAGAACTTCCATATTCGATTAATGGCCTTATTCAACAAATAAAGTCATTTGAATTAGCTGCAATCAAAGCTGCTGTTACAGGTTCTTATGAGCAAGCTTTATTAGCTCTTTGTATCAACCCACTTATTACAAGTGATGAAAAAGCAAAAGTAATATTGGATGAAATGTTAGAAGCACACAAAACATATTTACCTCAGTTCTTCAAATAAGGAAATTTTAAATATTTATATAAGAAAACACCTCTTTTTAGTTGTAAAATTAGGTTAAGTCAGCCTATCAACTATTAGTGAGGTGTTTTTCTTGTATAAAAAACAAGTCATTTGTTACTATACACTTTTTTGGTAAGCCTAATTCCTATAATTTTCGGTACTGTCAACAACGAGTCATATTCTCCAAAACCTTCTTCTACAGGGTCTAGATTCCCCAAACTTATTTCTGATTCTCCTTCCAATCTAATATTCTAGCCGCCAATTTTTTTGGAGTGTTTTGAAAGGCATCAATAGTACTGCCAGCTATATGTGCTGTTATTGTAACATTATCAAGTTCAACAAAGGGACTGTTTTCATCTAAAGGTTCATCGTCAAACGTATCGATAGCCGCTCCAGTAATCAGACGATTTTTTAATGCCCGGATTAGATCCTCTTCTTTTATTAAGCCTGAACGAGCAGTGTTTATGATTACAGCTGTATGTTTCATCATTTCAAAATGTTTGTAGCGAATCATATGTTTCGTTTCTTCTGTTAATCTTCCGTGTAATGAAACAATATCAGATCTTTGTAATAAGGTATTTAAATCCACTTGATCAAATACTGTATCACCTTGAAAGTATGGATCATAAAAAATGATATTCGTATCAAAACTGCTAAGAAGCTTACCAACTAATTGTCCAATGTTTCCAAAGCCTATTATTCCTACTGTCTTATCCTTAAGTTCCGGGACAAACTCCGCATTTACAAAGTCTTTTTTCCACTCTCCTTGTTTTAAGGCGGCGTGGGAACGAGCAATGTTGCGGACTTCTGATAATATCATTCCTACTGTAAATTCAGCAACACTTCTAGCATTTCTCCCAGGAGTGTTTAGAACTTGAATTCCTCTATCCGTTGCGGATTTCAAATGTACATTTTCCATTCCGCCACGTAGTACGCCAATTAATTTTAAGTTCGTTGCTTGTTTAATTACGTTTTCATTAATAGGAGCAAATTGTGTAATGATTACATCATATTCTTCAATATCCTGATAGATAGATTCTGGTAACTTCACAGCTTCACTGCCTTGCTGTTCTATCTTCAAATTATCATGCTGTAATTCTTCTAAATCAGAATGCGACCATTCTCTAATCACTACTTTCATTCCAGCTGCCCGTAACTGAATTAAACCTTTCTCCATCATATCTTTCGGGATAAATAGATCAGTGATGGCTAGGCACTTCATATAAAATCACCCCCATTTTTTTATTCATTCTTTTATCTCATTAACATTCCACCGGTAGCATCAATAGTTGCACCTGTCATATAATTTGCTTTCTCAGAAACTAAAAAACTGGCAATATCAGCAATCTCGCTAGGCTTTGCTATTCTCCCCAAAGGAATGCGATTTAGATAGTAATCATTCTTTTCCTGCAATGATTCTCTCATCATATCTGTATCTACAATACCTAAAGCAAGATTATTAACATTAATTCCATCCTTAGCATGTTCTCTCGCCAGTGAAATAGAAAAAGCAATCATACCGGCTTTACTTGCAGCATAATGTGCATGACCTGTAGTTGAACCATAAAAAGCCGCTTGTGATGTTATATTTAGTATTTTGCCTTTCTTCTTTTTGCTTAAGCAATGTTGGACAAAAGCCTGACAAGTAAGAAAAACACTATCCAAATTTATTTGGATTGTCTCCTTCCATTCCCTTAAACTCATGTCTTTTATATAACTAGTTGGCCATGCAGCCGCATTATTAATTAAAATATCTATATCGCCAAAATGCTTGCTGCTTTTACCAATTAATTTGGATACTGCATTTCCATCCAATAAATCGAGTTGAAGATCAGCTGCCCTCGACCCTATCTTGTTTATCCTCTCTACGACCTTTTTTGCTTTTTCCTTATTATCTTGATAGGTTAGAACAACATTTGTTCCTTCTCTTGCTAATGATAAAGCAATTTCACGACCAACTCCTCTAGATCCACCAGTTACAACCGCTGTTTTCCCTTTTATTCCTAAATTCACTAGTAAACACCAACCTTCCACACTTCTTCCATTCTCTTTAATGTTTTCTTATAATTCATATACTTAACTTTATATATACGGCTGTTTTCTTTAGTGGGATAAATCGTGCTTTCAATTTTAATCATTTTATCTGCAGCTTCTTTTATGGAATGATAATTTCCTGTCATAACAGCAGCACACATAACTGTACCTAACGTTCCATGCTCATTTACTTCTACTATTTCCAAAGGAATTTGTAAACAGTCAGCAAACATTTGTAACCATACATTTGATTTTGTTACACCACCGGCAATTCTGGTCTTTTCCAATTTATCTCTATATTGTAATAACCTTTCTATATGGTATATATGTCCAAACACAATACCTTCATATACAGCTCTAACTAGGTGTTCTTTCTTATGCCAGCTATTCATGCCAATGAAGCAGGAATTAGCATTTGGGACTGTATTTGAACCAAATAAAAATGGAAAGAAGAGGAGATCACTTTCTTCTGGTGTCGTATTCTTGACCATCTCATTACATATATCATAAATGGGGACTCCATTTTCTTTCGCATTCAACTTTTCTTGAACCATAAAATTATCAATAAACCACTCTAAATTACTTGCTGAAGTTGGACTAGCTTCTGTAACTAACCAATATTCCGGTAAACAATAAATGGAAGTCATAAATAACTCACGATCGATTATCGGAGTTTTCGTAATAAATTCGTTAATGCTCCACGTTCCAGCTACAATGCATAACTCTTTATCTGTTATAAGTCCGGAAGCTATCGCTGATGCAGCGATATCGAATAGCCCTCCAGCAACTGGTGTTCCTTCTTTCAAACCTGTTACGTTCGCTGCTTCCTTTGTTATATATCCACACAAATCTGTTGATTCCTTCAACGGCGGCAACTTAGGCAGTATGTCTTCCAATCCAAAAAAAGCTAATAGCTCTTTATCATAGCAACGATCTCTAACATTTAATAGGTTTGTTCCAGATATATCCGTCAGCTCTAAATATGCTTTCCCAGTTAATTTAAAACGAATATAATCTTTTACCATAAATATATAATCTGTTTCCTCGATTACTTTTGGATGGTTATCCTTTAACCAGGCTAGCAAAGCCACTGGTTGACCAGCCCAAATAGATTGCATCGTTTTGGGCAAAATTTCTTTTTCAAATCGTGCATCACTATACCAATTTTCGATATAATGCTTTGCCCGATTATCTGTAGAAACTATTCCGTTATACACAGGCTCTCCATACTTATTAGATAAATAAATACCATTACCATGCCCGGTTATAGAGACGCCAGCAATTTGTTCTACTTTAATTTTAGAAATACGAATTGCTTCTTTAATCACAGAGATATTGGCTTTCCATAATTCTTCCATGTTTTTTTCCGTGTGATAAGGTTGTGGCATAATCATTTTTGTTTTTCTTGTTGCTAATCCAATTTCTTTTCCAGCTGAGGTGTAAATTGCTGCTTTGGTTATCGTACCCCCATTATCAATACCCATAAAGTACTTATCCATCATCCATACCCCCTAAGAAAAAATGTTACGCCTTCGTCTGAGCCTCAACATTGTACACCTCCTTGTTCACCCTTTTAAAAATTAGAGAAACTTGGCTTGTCGCCAAGTCTTTAGCGAAAGCTTATAAACCTAAAAAATTTATACTTTCCTATAGTACAAAAAAGACCCCACAAATAAATTAACCATTTCTAGTTAATTATTTATGGGTTCTTTCATTAACATATGACCTCTTAATAATTTTTTATTTACGTACCTCTATATTAGCCCACTATGTGTGCACTGTGATCTGTTGACTCACTCGCTATACTTTGGATTTTATTTTTATAGAACTTAAATGTATCACTACCAATAATATGACATTAATCAGTACTAATCCTCTAATATGTTATTCATTTCCTTCTGTGTTCAACATCCACACCTTTTTTATCGGATATATTTGCGAAGCCCAATTAATAGCTGTCTTTTCTTTCTCTAAATTATATTTTTCAACTAATAAATCATATAAGTCCTCTTTATTTGGAAACTCTTTTAAATTTATATTTAAATCATCCCATGTTAAATAAACGCGATTATCCTTTAAAAACTTATTTTCAAATTCCCCTTTGGAACCTGCTCGAAATAACCAAATACTCAACCTGTTCAACTCCTTGTGTAATGTGGGATTGCTAGGTCAAAATTAGGTGGTGCATTAAAATCCAACTCTGGCTAACAATTAAATAACCATTCTGTCCCCCTCTAAATCTCTATCTTAAAAGTAACAAATTCCCAACTAACGTTAAATATAACATATCTTTCTATTAAGAATAGGGGCAGAATAAAGAAATAAATGCGCATTCATAGCAAGGAAACTAGTAAAAAGCCTCAATAAACAATATTAGGGCGAATTATTTTAAATCCCCCCTTTCCAGAAACAAAGAGCGAGCATTACACCCTCTCTCATATATTATTATTGACATACCATATAACCAATTGAATAATAAGTGTAACGTACATTATTGTAATCAACTATACCGATTAGAAAGATAATTTATATAGTTATCTCCTAGTCAAAAGTCTCGAAGCCCTCGATTTAATAATCCTTACCTGGCTAGAACAATCGCTATTTTTCGTTAAGAATAAATTAGAGAAGCAGCTGAATATACAATAAATAGAATAGGTGGTTTTAATGATGGCCGATTTAAAATCGATAATAATCCTTCTGAAAGTGTAATTCGAGCTTTTAAATGGTCATGAACGAGTAATCGTTTCATTATCATTGCCCATCGCTAAATATGGCCACACCCCCATTTACCTTCTAATTCTTTTAAACGTAAATATTTATACTTTTAAAAGAGCGGACTCATTTTAAATTTTGCCTTTATTCGTTTCATATTATAGTAATGTATATATTTTTCTAATTCTATTTTAAAAGTTTTATGTAGAGAATTCCGACTTCATAATCCCAAAGAAATTCTCCATTACTGCGTTATCGTAACAGTTTCCTTTTCGGGACATACTTTGCACAAACTATACGGCTCATCATAATCCCAGGATAAACATAGTTAGAGCTTTATTTTCGCTCTCTATTAAAGACTGTAAAAATGTAGGAATTGACTTTGATTGCTCATATTTAAATGGATTCAGATAAATAAAAGAATATAATTTTCACGCTATTAATCCCCATCTTAAATTCTATACACGATATAAATGCTGATCCTTACCAAGAAATAATTTTCCAACCAACAAGTCCTACCAAAAAGAGTTTCCATATCGAGAGGAAACTCCTTTTCATCATTAACCCCTATTTAGAGGATAATTGGCACCCACAGCTCATGCCTTGGCTTATGCTTTGGAGGATAATAACATTCCATACACGGTAAATTAGCCAGTTCATAACCGGAAGTTGGAACCCATTCCGAGTATAGCCTTTTCCAAGCCTCCACAATATTAGGAAAAACAGCCCAAGTGGCTGGCGGGATAATCAATGTTTCCATATCACTTGGTGCATCGCCATCATATCGCACCCCCATATAATATGCGAATTCATCATCGGTAATAGCTGCTTCTTTGCCACAAACACCTAACAGACTTTCAAGTGTACATTTTGGATTTTCCCAAGACATATCGATAAGCTCTTGCATAAAGCCGTCTTTTTTGGCAGTATTCCACAGTGTAGGTATCATTTTAAACGCTTTGCTCGTTTTTACAGGTTTACTTTTTCCAACAATCTTTATTTCAAAATCTAACTGTTCAATTCGGTATTCCATCTCAGCATCTCCCTTTATAGAAATTTGAAAAGAGATCTTTGGGAGGGCTTTCAATTATGTCCCTTTTGTACGAGCGGCTGAGGGGGTTAATCCATGTGTCTTCTTGAAAGCACGTGAGAATGAATCAACAGAATCATATCCGTACTTTATAGCTACATCCATTATTCGAATATCACTTTTTTGAATTTCAAATCCAGCAAGGGTTAGGCGTCTGCGTCGAATGTATTCTGAGAGGGATATACCAGAAATAGACGAAAACATTCTTGAAAGATGATACTCTGAACAGTAGCCAACTTGTGCCATTTTTTTATAGCTTATTTTATGATCAAGGTTTTGTTCAATGTAATCTAATACGTTATTCATTCTCTCCAACCAGTCCATACCATCTATCTCCTTTCATTCATATTGTAATAGAAAAGAGACTTTGTTGTACGACTTTTTATGCCTAAAAAAGTCGGATGCCCCTCTTTTTATCTATAAAATTTTCTCTTTATTTTATCACAAAGATTAATACAACTATATTAGACGGAATAAAAATGAAGCAGGAGTATATAAATCATGTGCAGGAAGGCGGCTTAAAACGTGCATACCAAAAACCTGTGGTGATACTGCTTAGGCTGGGTTTAGTAATAAGACTATGATGCTATAGGAAAAACGGGTACAGCAGATAATACATTCAACAGAGATTACAAAGAAAGCCTATCCCCGATCAGATATGCGTCTATAGATAATCCTGAAGTTGCCTTTGCCGTAGTCGGCACAAAGTAGAGCATGTAAACATCAACATAGGCGAGCGAACCATGAATGCTTATTTCTACCTGAAGGAAAGCCATGTGGATACTGAATCGGAAAAGGAATACTTATATAAAACCTAGTTTCTACTTAACGGAGTTATCACTCCATCATTTCCATATTTTCCTATACTTTTGCTTATACTTTTCATCATCGACAGTTTCTATTAACTCCATAGCTGTTTGTTTGATGTTTTCATCATTTAAGTGGTCATATAAGTTCTTCATGTTTTGTATCATATCAGAACGAATTAACGTATCATTTTTTTCATCTGTAGCCGTTTTAAAACGGTCAACCATATATTCCATGACCATTTCTTTTTGTGTTGTACCAGCAAGTCCTACCTTCCAGATCGATTGCAGACTATGTCTAGCAGTAACAAATTTCTCATCCTTTGTTACTTGCCACAACTTAGGGAAGTCCTTTATTATTCTATTTTCAGGATCACTCTTTGCTAAATTAGCTAAGTATTGTGCAGCTCGAGAGCGCTGATGATTATCTTTATGGGATAAATCTTCTACTAATTGATCCCAAACTTCGTACGCCCAGTCTACTTTTTGCTCTGTTGCTTTTAAAATATTGCAGTATGCTTGATACCGTTCTTCTTTATCTTTTGATTTTGATCTTTCCAATTCTTTTTTTATCTGACTATCCATTTTTTCAATTCCCTTCTTTTGTAGTACCATTTTTCTCACCAAGCCCTAAAATGCCATGTGCTTATGCTTTAACCTGATTTGACCGTCTCCTTGTATTACACTAATTTTCCTGAACATGATGTTATTTGGGAAAACTTTTTATGATTGGCATTTTACTAAGAACGAAACGCACAATTAGTAGGAGAATCATTAATATCATTATACTATTATTACCTAGAATATACCGTCAATGATCAATAATCTTCGGCTTCTGTAATCGTTATTCATTGATTGATAAGTTATTGACATATCCATTCGTATAATCGAACAAGGTATACCTACACGCCAAATTGTCACAACAAAGGAAGTCCTGTTACGAAAGCTTGATATTATACATGTATAGTGACCAATAGCCGGACAAACCATGGTCTCTCCGGCTATGTAATATTTTCCCGCTTTTAAAGCAACATCCCAGCAATTGCGGCACTGAGTAAATTGGCTAAAGTTCCGCCGATTACGGCTAAAAAACCAAATCGAGCGAGATCACTCCTACGGTCTGGTGCAAGTCCACCGATTCCACCAAGAAGCATTGCCATGGCTCCTAGGTTAGCAAACCCACAAAGGGCAAAGCTGATAATGGCAACTGTTTTATCTGAAAACGAACCTATTTCTGACGCAAATGAGCTATAAGCAACAAATTCATTAAGCACAAACTTCTGACCAATAAAAGAACCAGCCTGTACAGCTTCTTCCCATGGAACTCCAATTACAAACGCCAGTGGAGCAAAGAGGACACCAAGTATTTCTTCCAACGTGATTGCCTCAAATCCAAACAAAGAACTAAACCAGCCAAGTCCTAAATTGGCTAACGAAATCAATGAAATAAAAGCAAGTAATAGCGCTCCGATATTTAAGGCCATTTTCAACCCGTCTAATGCACCCTTCGATGCAGCATCAATAATATTTACTGTATCAGGGTCTTTCTGAAACGTAATTGGCTGTGCCTCTGCACTCAAATTTCTTTCAGGGATGATAATTTTTGCCATTAATAGTCCTGCTGGTGCCGCCATAAAAGCAGCTGCAATTAAATATTCAAGCGGGATACCTAATAGTGAGTAACCTACTAAAACAGAGCCGGAAACAGAAGCTGTTCCACCTGTCATTACAGCGAATAATTCTGAATTTGACATCTTACTTAAATACGGCTTAATAACGAGTGGAGCCTCCGTTAATCCAACAAAAATATTTGCTGCCGCTGACAACGATTCCGGCTTTGTCGTTTTTAAAAGTATGGAAAGAAAACCACCTACGATTCTGGTTAAAAATTGCATAATACCGAGATAAAACAATACGGAAATTAGGGATGAAAAGAAAATAATAATGGTTAAAACCTGAAAGGCAAAAACAAAACCTATTCCCTCTGCCTCAAATAGCCCTCCAAATACAAATTGTATTCCTTCATTAGAAGAATCGATAATACGTTGGACAAAAGCAGCTACACTTCCTAAAATGTTTTTCCCTGTTTCCCATTTTAGAACGATGAATGCAAAAACTACCTGAATGATTAAAGCACCGGCAATCGTTCTCACATTAATGGCTTTTTTATCTTTAGACAGGAGAAAGGCCAGCCCTAATAAAAACAATACTCCAAATATACCCCAAATAATTTGCATCTGTTTTCCCCTTAAATATATATTTAGTTTTGGTATTACGTTTATATAATAGTAGTTAACATCTCTAGAAGGGAGTTTTTAAACTTATCACGATCAACAGCTTCACAAACTCGAACATTTGGTTTTTTATTCATTCGATTATTTAAATCAACAAGACTATAACCCCTGGTTAATTCCCCCTTCGTTTCAATATCAACATAATAATGATTAGACATTGTCATCAAACTTTCATCAGCCGCAATGGCTACAAGTAACGTATCGGGATGGGTTGTCCCGTTTAAACGATGTACTGCTTTATTAAATTTCATCACTACTCGATTAATATCAGTAAAAAATTGAGAACCAGCCGTTCCGATTTTTTTTATTTCTTCATGATCGCCATCATCCATAATTGAATATTTTATACACATATCCCAACCAACCATCGTAATCGGTATCCCGGAATGAAGAACAAGCTTGGCGGCTTCGGGGTCAACCCAAAAATTATATTCAGCCGCCGGAGTAATATTACCCAATGTATTATTTGTCCCACCCATTATGTAAAGGTGTGGAATAAGCTGAACAATCGACGGATCTTTTTTAATTGCCATGGCGATGTTGGTTAAAGGAGCGATAGCAAGAAGAGAAACTTCTCCAGGATACTGCTTCACTTTTTCAATAATAAAATCAACAGCATGACCAGTTTCAGGTCGCTGTTTTGCTTTTGGAAAATGCGCCCCTCCCATTCCATCTTCTCCATGAACGTCCTCAACAGTACGATGGCGCTCATCTCCAGTTGCTAAAATTGGGCCTTCATAACCTTTGTAAACAGGAACGTATTCTTTCGGTTTTGCTACTTGAATGGTGTAGAGCGCATTTTCTACCTGCTGATCAAAATCAACATTTCCTCCCGTAATCGTTACTCCTTCAACCTTATAATGGTGTAGAGCCATTAACAAAGCTATCGTATCATCCCCTGCAGTATCCGTATCTATAATAACTCTTCTCATTTTTTACACCTCATTTTTTACTTTTTTACAAATAAATTACATATGAAATCGCACGAATCTCCCTAAACGATCATCACCTGTCTTGAATCAGACAGCTCTTTTTTCCTTGCTTCGTTTCTTAAAATGAATCCTGCATTCTCCCGGCTGCTTCGTCATACATCATGTATTCCGATTATCATAGTAGATTCGTATCCACCATTATATTTTAAATAAACCTTCTCCTTCATGTATATCGGCAAATTGTTTATTATTTTTAAATTGACTGAGTTGTTCCCTAGTAGCAAATGCCGGAACAACTTCTTCCTTCGTTACACAATAAGCACCGGCTAGGTTCGCAAAAGAAACCGCTTCCAACAACTCGTATCCTTCAGCTAATGCTACAGCTAACGCTCCAGTAAACGCATCACCTGCTCCTGTCGTATCAATAGCTTTAACTGGATAGGCCGGGATGTTCACTGTCTCCTTAGAGGTGACAATAAAGCAGCCCTTCTCCCCTCTTGTGACAATGACAACTTCAGGTCCTTTTGTTAACAATTGTCGTGCTAGCCGTTCACATTCTTCCATTGTAAGTTGATCACTTGGTTCTTTACCGTTTAGTATGAGGAGTTCTGATTCGTTCGGATTAACAATGGATGCCAACGACAACAACTCCATTGCTTCTTTTCTTGCAGGGGCTGGATTTAAAATAATCATTTTCCCTTTCCTTTTTGCAATTTCCATCCCCCGCCTTACTGTTTCATAAGGAATTTCCAACTGAAAAACGACTATATCACAATCAGAAATCACATTTTCAATGCTGTCCATATACATTGGACAAAGCTCTTTATTAGCCCCTACATCAACAATAATACAATTATCGTTTTCTTCATTTAACAAAATAATGCCAACACCCGTTACACGTTTATTTGTTCGAATAATGTAAGA
The DNA here is from genome assembly GCF_900162615.1 of Virgibacillus proomii. NCBI lineage: Bacteria > Bacillati > Bacillota > Bacilli > Caryophanales > Bacillaceae > Virgibacillus > Virgibacillus proomii. Next base: position 1,062,761 of record NZ_FUFN01000009.1, read on the forward strand.
GGTATCGACACCTGCTCTCTCTAGCATGGCTAGCCCGTCATCACCATATTTGTCCTCACCGAAACACCCCACAAAAGTTACCTCTCCACCTAGCTTAGCTGCAGCAACAGCTTGGTTTGATCCTTTTCCCCCATAGCTTTCGGAAAAGCCGCTGCCAATAAGCGTCTCTCCCCAGTTAGGGATTCGCCCAGTTCTACAAGTTAAGCCAACATTATAACTACCAATTGAAAGTACTTTTTTTGTTTTTTGCTCCACCGTACACTCCCCCATGTAATCGCTTGTATTTTACCTTGTAAGTATGGATGTAACCTCATATTTATCTGTTCGTAATAAAATATGAGAGCATTCAACAGGGACTTGATTAAGACCAAATGTGATTTGATCAATATATAAAACAGGATCACTGACTTCCAACCCCAAAAGGTCAGCTTGCTCCTTATCTAAAGATTTGGCGGAAAAATTCCGAATCCCTAGATTTATTTTCCCATCTATACGCTTTTCGATTGCTTTAAATAAACTTGTCTGCTCAAAATCTTCATACTCAATGCCGTAACAGTATTTTAAAGAAACCCAATTTTCTAACAGAATAGCAGGCTCATGCTTAATGAAACGCACTCTTTTTAAGTAGAAAACTTCTTCATTTTCATCAAGATCAAGTTTATGCTGAATTTCAGGACTAGCTTTCACAACTTTCATTTCAAGAACATTCGTCTTAAATGTATATCCTTTTGACTCCATCGATTCTGCAAATGAGATGAGTTCTTGGGCAAAGGGGTAAGAAATTTTTTGTTTTTCCACAAATGTTCCTTTTCCTTGAACTTGAATGAGTAACCCTTGTTCAATTAATAATGAAATTGCTTTACGTACTGTCCCTCTGCTGACATCTATATGTTTCGCTAAACCTTCTTCCGCAGGCAGTTTATGCCCTTTCTTCCAATATTCAAATGTAATATTTTCCATCATCCACTCGGCAATTTGTCGATAGAGTGGGATTGAATTTTCCTTTTTTACAAATTTTACCTCCATCAAGCAAGGCTCCTTCTATATTTGTTATATGCCTTTATCATAACAAATGAACTTGGAAGAAAGAAGATGTTAATAATCGCTAAGCGCTTCCCCAGAGCCGCTAACTATCTTTGCACCTGCACTTGTTCCTATTAAACTAGCACCTGCATCTAAAATTTCTGTAGCTTTCTTCATATCACGTATTCCACCAGAAGCTTTTACTTCTACTTTCCCATTTGCAATTCGTTTTAATAGTTTGATATCCTCGATTGTCGCATGACCACCTTTTCCCCAGCCACTCGAATTTTTCAAATAGGTCACGCCAGCACGAATTGCAAGCTCTGCTGCTTTTACTTTCTCTTCTTCTGTTAACATTCCAAACTCAAGCATAATCTTGGTGACCTTTCCACCTGCAGCTTGGACAATCGATGTTATTTCATCATGATATTCTTGATGCATTCCACTTTTCAAAAATCCAATATTCGCCATAAAATCAACTTGTTCAGCCCCTAAAGCAATAACCTCTTCCATTTCCAAAACTTTTGCTCTTGTTGTCGCTCCACCCATTGGGTAACCAAGTGCCGTACAAATTTTTACATTAGATCCTGCAAGATGTTTTTTTGCTTCCTCTATCCAACACGGTTGCAACATCACTCCATCAAAGCCATATTCTAAACAATCCTCACATAACCATTTAATGTCTTCTCGCGTTACATCTGGGTTAACATTTGTATGTTGAATTCTTCTAGCAACTTCTTCTACTGCATAATTTGACATTTTATCCTCCTTTTTACCTATTTGACGCTCTTTTTATTATATACGTATATATACGTATACTTATTTTTTACTATAGAAAGAATTTTCTATTTTGTCAATACTATTCCATAAAAAAGTAGTTAGACTCATAATTCCCTTATAAAGATTCATGTTTTTATTTCAATACTTTTTTCCTACGACTTAAATAATGGTTTTTATTTGTCGATACTATTTATAGACGTTTATATACGTATTATATTTGAAGGAGGAGAAAAGATGCGTAAGTCATACATATTGTTGTTCGTACTACTTTTTCTTATGCTTTTGGCGTCCTGTTCTTCAGAAGATAAAAGCGAGAAAAGTAAAGAGACAATGAGCTTTGGATTATTAGTAACTGAAAGTGGGTTAGGAGATGCTTCATATAGTGATTCTGCCCTTAGAGGGTTAGAAAAAGCCCGCGACGAACTCGGTATCACGTTTGATTATCGTGAACCTGTTGAGAGAAATTTCAAAGAACAATTGCAAGAACTTATAGACAGAGATTATGACGTCATCATTGGACTTGGATTTAATGCACAATCTGCCATCAATGAACTTGCTGATCAGTATCCCAAAAAACAATTCATTTTACTTGATGCTGATTCCGATCGTGAAAATGTAATTTCTATTTCCTTCAAAGTAGATGAGGGAAGTTATTTAATTGGAATGTTAGCTGGAATGAAGACAAAATCAGATACCGTTGGCTTCATAGGTGGGGAAAAACTTCCAGCAATCCAGGAATTTGAACAGGGCTTTCGCGAAGGCGTCAAAAAGGTGAATAAAAACGCAAAAGTACTTGTTGATTATACAGGAACGTTTGGCGATGATAAAGCTGGAAAGGATACGGCCAACAAACAAATTAAAAAAGGAGCAGATTTTCTTTTCCCTGTCGCTGGTTTTACAGGAATTGGAGCATTAACTGAGGCACAAAAAAAGAATATTTATGCTTTTGGGGTAGACAGTGATCAATTTTTTGTAGCAGAAAAAGCTGTCGTTTCTTCCATGCTAAAAAATATAGATATCGCCTTATATAATATTGTTAAAGAAATTGTAGATGGAAAAGCCATAACTGGTGAACATCTTGAGTTAGGAATTAAAGAAGAAGGGGTTGGCTTAGCCCCGATTCGAATCATTAAATTATCACATAATGAACAACAAAAACTCAATGCTGTCATGGAAAAAGGGGTTGATTAAGTTATGTCTATCGGTAAACGATTATTTATTTTCTCATTAATTCCTTTGTTACTCAGCCTCTGCCTAATTGTTCTTATTCTGTTTGAAATGAACGATATTCAAAAATCCTCAAGTGATGATGTTGAAATATTGTTAGAAGGAAAAGAGTTGAGGGGTACTTTTTTGACAACCGGTCAGGTGCTTAACAACTATGCTTCCAACCCTTCTGAAGCAAATAAAAATGAAATTAAAGCACAGCTTGAGACTTTGAATGATGATTTAAAGGGAATAAAGAAAAATTTAAAAACGAAAGAGCAACAGTATTGGTATGAACGAATGTCAGGAAAGTATCAGGAAACAAGAAATGTTGCCAATGATGCTCTCGATTCAAAAAATGCAAATGTTATTAAACGAGAAGCAGCCAGAATATCCGGTATAATGAATGATGTCTTTATGCTCCAGCGTTCAGCTGATAAGTGGTATGCGAATGAAACTCTAAAACGTAAAGAAGCAATCAATGATATTGTTACAATGATGATTTTTGCCAGCATCATCTTAGTTACGGTTTCTCTTTTTTCCATCTGGCGCTTAACTGCTAAAACAGCACAACCCATTCACCGCTTAGCTGAAATGGCCACATCTATAGCTGGCGGGGATTTAACGATTAATATAGATGTAGACAATAAAAGAAAAGACGAAATTGGCCAATTGATTTACGCTTTTAAACAAATGGTTGAAAATTTGAAGCAGACTATTAAAGCTGTCGAACAAATAGGAAATAACGTACAAACATTTAGTACAGACTTGACACGCGAAATGCAAATTTTGACTGAGAGCGCTACCCAAGTAGCCACTTCAACGGACGAAGTCGCTCAAGGTAGTCAATCCATTTCTGAGGAAATCCAAAACGTAGCTGCAAAAGTGGAACAAATGAATAATAATTTTGAAAGAAATGTAGAAAGTAGTGAACTTTCCAAACAATCTAGTGAAGTAGCCTTAGACTCTGTAAAAAATGGGCAACACTTGATGAAAGAACAACGAACAATAATGGAACAAAGTATGGAGTCTACAAAATCCATTGAAACTTCCGTTCATTCTTTTGTTAACTATATCGAAGAAATTAAATCAACCGCTCAACTTGTCAAAGATATTGCTGAACAGACAAACCTTTTAGCTTTAAATGCAGCAATTGAAGCTGCACGTGCAGGAGATCATGGAAAAGGGTTTGCTGTTGTTGCAGATGAGGTTCGTAAACTCGCTGATGAATCTTCAGAAGCGACTAGACAAATCTTTTTAATGGTTCAAAATATTCATTCGGGTATTGCTAATATTGAAGAAGCAACGACACATGCAAGTTCTTTATCAGATAAACAAGCTCATTCACTGAATGAAACTGTCGGCGCTTTTACTACCATTGAAAACAAGGTGTCAGCAATCTCCACACAGCTTGGACAGCTAGCCTCCGATATCAATGTCTCAAGTGAGATGAGCTCACTTATTGTCGCTTCTGTCCAAAATATTAGTGCCGTGACCGAAGAAACAGCAGCTGGTACCGAGGAAATTTCAGCAACAGCTAAAGAACAGCAACATTCCTTCCAGCATGTACAAGAGCAAGCAAAGCAGCTTGAAGAAATGAGCGATCAATTAATAGTGAAGCTAAATCAATTTAAATTAGATTCGGAAAGCTAGAAAAAAAGCTTCTAAACAAAAAGGGGACAATCAAGGAGCAGTAAAAATAAATATAAAAATATTTAAGGCGAGGGCCGGAATAAAACATCGCTTTACTGGTAAAAAGGTTAACCCATAGTTTTTTAGGGAAGCTTCTTTTTCACAAGATGTTTTTAGCCACAGAAGTAACTGCTTATCTCTAATCCCCGCTGTTTTGAATTCAAGCGATCAACAGCGAACATAGAAAAGATCTGCCTTGGTACAGTCGATGTGAGGGAGATTTTTACTTTTATCATCCAAAACATAACGGACTCAGGCTTAAACCTGAGTCCCAGTTTTCTTTTTCGCAAATGAAGTTCACTGTCATTACAAAAACACTAAGTCTCAGAGGAAGGCGATACCTTTAATAATCTGTGTATTTACACAAAGAAATTATAAATCTCGCAACTCAAAACAAAACGATTATTACTCTTAAAAAACCGCACCATCTTCGTTCTTCTGAGATAAATAAAATAAATAAACTTCGAAATTGAGTATAAAGTTTATTAAACTTTTTTACAAGCTTCTCTAAAATCTCCTCTTAAACGGTCAAAAATGCTTAACATCTCAACCTTTAATTTGTTTAGTTCATCGTCGGAATCTTGCTTACTATTCCCATGAACAGAAAAATATAATTTACATTTTGGCTCTGTTCCTGAAGGACGAATACAAATCCAAGATCCATCATTCATAATAAATTTAATGACATTTGATTTTGGTAAAGATATCGACTCCACCGAACCATCTACAAGATTTAGCCGTTCACCTAGTAAATAATCTTCTTTGTAAGCAATTCCTTTACCTCCAATATGGTCGAGGTTCATATTTCTTAGTTTATCGATTGCTTCTCCTAATAACTGTTGACCAACTTTTCCTTTGAATTCAATATGAACTAAACTCTCTGTGTAATAACCGTATTGTTGGTAGATATTCTCTAATGCCTCTAAAAGCGTCACGCCTTTTAATTTGTAATATAACGCTACTTCGCTAATTAACAGGGCTGCCTGAATGGCATCTTTATCTCTAACAAAAGGTTTAATCAAGTAACCATAGCTTTCTTCATATCCAAAAAGAAACTTCTTGTCCTTATTTCTTTCCGAGAGTGCTATCTGCTCCCCAATAAATTTGAATCCTGTTAATGTATTTCTAGTCGCAACATAGTAATCTTTCGCTATCACGCTTCCCAAATCAGAAGTGACAATTGTTTTTGCCAAAAAATAGTGGGAGAGATCCTCTGCCTGTGCTTTTTTTACTTCTAATAGGTAATGCAGAAGTAATACACCAATTTGATTGCCACTTAGCAATTGATAGGAATTTGTTAGTGAATCTTTAACGGCAATTCCTAATCGATCCGCATCTGGATCAGTTGCCATTAATAAATCCGCATTTTGTCGCTCTCCTTGTTCGATTGCTCGCTTAAATGCCGCTGGATCTTCTGGATTTGGAGACTTTACAGTACGAAATCCACTATCTCCATCCGCTTGTTCTTTGACAACAAATAAATGCTTAACCCCTGCTGCTGTAAGTCCTTTGAAAACAAGATCCAACCCAGTGCCATGCAAAGGAGTATAGACAACGTTTAACTTCTCGCCATAGGTGTTCATTAATTGCTGATCTTGTGTTACAAAGCTCAGCTTTTTTAGATACTTTTCATCAGCTTCTTCTCCAAAAACGATTACGAAACCCTTGGCAATATAATATTCTAACGGTTCTGCAGTTATTTCTAATTCATTCGTGATTTGTCCGAGAATTGACATCAATGTCTCGGCTGTTTCTAACGTAATCTGTCCACCATCAGAGCCATAAACTTTAAATCCATTATAGTTTGCCGGATTATGACTTGCAGTAATCATCACACCTGAAAAAGCTTGATAAGATCGAACTAAAAAGGACAATTCAGGAGTTGGTCTCATTTCATCTGAGAGAAAAACTTTAATTCCGTAAGAAGCTAATATTCTTGCTGTCCATTCAGCAAATGAATCTGATTGATAGCGGTTGTCATAAGCGATTACAACTCCAGCTTCTTTTGCTTCTTCGCCTTTTGATAATATATATTTAGCAAGACCTGTAGAAACTCTTCGAATACTGTAGCTATTCATTCGATTAATTCCCACACCTAATTCGCCTCGCATACCACCAGTACCAAATTCGAGATATCGATAGAATCTATCTTCTAATTCTTGATCGTCAGATGATGTCAATTCTTTTTTAAATTCTGTGATAACTTCTTCATTAACTGACCATTCTAAATATTTTTCTTTCCAATTCATTTTTCTGTCCTTCTTTTTTCTAACTGATCAAGTATCTCAGATATACTTAGCTCGCATGCAGCCATTGACGTATCCGCTACCCCATAATACATGATTAGCTTGTCTCCTTCAATAATCCCTCCGCACCCAAACACAACCTCTCCAAAAAATCCTTCTTTCTCATAGTCTTCTTCTGGTTCCATAATTGGGTCGATGGTCCGAGCAATTACTTTGGTTGGGTCATCTAAATCCAGTAGTACAGCACCCATGCAGTAACGATGATCTTCAGTCGCTCCATGATAAATCTCTAACCAGCCTTTTTCCGTTTTGATTGGAACAAGTCCGCCACCGATACGTCCACCATCCCAGCTACCAGGTCGAATACCAATTAAATGGTGGTGATCACCCCACGCTAAAAGATCTGGCGATGAAGCAATCCAAATATCATGATTTCCAATACTCTTTAATGATGGGCGATGCAACGCGTAATATTTTCCATTTATCTTTTCAGGGAAAAGCAAAACATCTTTATTTTCCGGGGCAAAAATATTTCCTAAATCCTGATAGGTTACAAAATCTTTTGTTGCTACTAATGAATCACATACTCCCATTTCCGAAACTGAACTAAAATTAATATAATAGGTATCTCCGATTTGAGTGCATCGAGCATCTTCTATACCGAAGGTCTGATAGCGATTAAATGGACAAATGAATGCGTCCTTGTCAATGGTAAATCGGTGTCCATCTTTACTACGAGCAATCCGGATATATGACAGTGAGGTAAGATAAGAAAAACCTTGTAACTTATCTTTTCGCCGTATCGTTCTTGGATCTTCAAAGTCGTATTCTTTATTACTTTTGTTAAACTCTAAAATATCTAACGATTGTTTTTCAATATTGTATATAGGTGCTTTTACAATCATAGGGTCTTCGCTGATTGGTCGCTCAGCTACGCGTAGTAATAAAATTGTTTCATCTTGATATTTAGCCACTCCTGCGTTAAAAGCCCCAATTACCTCAAACCCTTCATGTAAAGGAGGCACATCTAATGGTGTAATTAAAGGGTTTTTTGGATAACGATATATGTTCATTGTATTTTTTACCTACTTTCTTCACTAAATGGATTAGAAATTCTTAACCTCTGTGCATCCGCATCACTAATACCCGCATAAAGGTCAGCCTGATCATCAATAAGAATGAGACCTCCGCTAAATACAACATCGATTAAGTCTTCTCGCTTAGCTGGTCCATCTAGGAAATCACTTCGTTCTGCAATAATTTTAGGTGATTTCATTTCTAGTGATTCCAGATCTAGCTCAAACGTCATCGCATAATAATGTCGGTTCTGTTGCTTATCAAATTGTGCAATATGTCCTAAAACTCCAATTCTTCCTTCGTTAAGAAGGTGGATTTCATTTGCGCCTCCCCACTCTGTATCAATAAATTGATTTTTTAAAAGAGGTGCTTGCTCAATGGTCTCAATCGTCAATTCATTTAGATGATTAACTATGGTACAGCCAATTTTTCCACGCCCTCCCTTTTCGCCTTGTGGACGTGTCAAGACAAGAATACGGCCGTCTTTTAATTGTTTTAAACGTAAATCCTTCATTCCCAGAGGGCCTTCAAAGATTCTCTTATGTGACTGCAAGTTTTCAAATTCATAAAGACACGTACGCCATTGGGCTTTTCGAGGATCTCTCTCATCAAAAAAGACTTCTACTCCTCCTAAAATCAACTTATCATCTATCCAAGTATAAAATGGATCTTGTAACTTAAGCGGTTGTGTTATTTCCACTTTATTCCATGTTTTATGCTGTGGTAGCTCTTCAAAGAAACATATATGGGATTGTTCACTGTCTCTGGCTTCAACTCGGCCAGCAATTAATCTAGTATTATCTAATACAAATGGAGCAGTAATATTATAGACATCCAATCCTTCCACCCCAGTAAAAATCAACCTTTCAACCAGCTTGCTGTTTGGTTCTTTCCGATACTTTGTAATGAGTTCACTTATTGTAATCACACTAAACCCTCACTTTTCCAATCCACGTAGTTTTATCAGTAATAATTATTTGCTCATTGGAAACTTGAACTTTTCCATTAGATAAAAGCATGTCCAGATTTCCCCACTTGTTATCCAATTTTGTTTTCTTACCAAAATTCAACAAAACGACGACTTTACCAAGTTGATAATAAATAAGATCATTTTCTTTGTTAAGTATTTGATAATCATAGATAGCCCGATAATACTTTTTCCTTAGAGCCAGCAATTGTTTGAACCATTGAAAAATCTGTTTTTCATCAGGATTTTTCTTAGCAAATCCTATCCATGAATGATCCTGTTTCTTATCCCACCATTGAATGGATGCTCTTGAACGATCACGATTTACTTTATTGGCTTCAAGTAAAGCTGCTTGATCGGTTTTATTTTTATTTTTTTCATCGTGGTAACGATTGATTGCTTGAATATCTTTTATCTCCTCAAGTGAATGAGGTACGAAATCTCCAGTACCTAATTCGTCTCCATAATAGATAAATGGCACACCACGTGAAGTGAGTAATAACGCTGCTAAAAGTTGATATACTCGCAAATCTTTGCTTGCCAAACGATTCCAAAATCTTGGCATGTCATGGCTTCCAAAGAATAAAGTAGGATAGCGGTTTTCTTGATAGGTCTCTTTCATTTGCTTTAATTGTAAGAACATCTCATCTATGTCTAGCTTTTCTAAACTGCCAAAATTAAAGTTAAATGTTACATCAAGAAGGTCTGGACCTGCATACTGTTCAATTAAATCCAACCGATCAGAACTTATTTCTCCGACAGTAAATAAACTGCTGTTTCTTTTTTTCACATGCTCTTCTATACTTTTTATTGCTTCCAATATGCCCGGTTGATTCACATCGTTAAGATGGATTTGTTTTCCTTCCTCATCATATGGGTTATCTTTGAAGGAGCAAGATGTACTTAGATTATTAATGACATCTAATCGAAAACCATCAATTCCTTTATCAATCCAAAAATCAATAACTTCAAAGATTGCTTGTTTTACTTCTGAATGAGTCCAATTTAGATCTACTTGTTTTTCCGAAAAACTATGATAATAGTACGCTTTTGTATTCTCATCTAAGGTCCATGCAGAGCCGCCAAAGAAGGATTCCCAATTATTCGGCTGTTTACGCCAAATGTACCAATCTCTTTTTGGATTATTGTGGCTACTTCTTGATTCTATAAACCATGTATGTTCGTCTGAAGTATGGTTAACTACAAGATCAACAATTACCCTGATATTGGCATCATGCGCCTTTTTTATAAAAAGATTAAAATCTTCCCAATTACCGTATATTGGATCAATCGAAAAATAGTCGGAAATATCATAGCCGTTGTCTACTTTAGGAGACGGATAATAAGGGGTTAACCAGATACCACCTATTCCCAATTCTTTTAAATAGTCGATTTTGCCAGTAATTCCACGAAAATCTCCAATCCCATCCTGATTGGAATCATTAAAAGACGGCATATAAATTTCATAAAAAACTGTCTCTTCCCACCAATTCATAAGAGTCACCTACTTTAAAGTAAATTGCATTCCATCTTGAAATCGTTTTGAGAACACTAAGAATATAATAATCAACGGTATAGTCAATAGTACAGATGCAGCATACATAGGACCCGGGTAAGTCCCATAAGGGCCGAACATTTGCGATATTAAAACATTTAATGTAACTGTTTGATCGCTTTTCGATACAATCATATCCCACAACAAATTCGTCCATCGTTCTGTATAAAGGAATAAAAAGATGACTGTTGTAATGGATTTTGACATTGGTAAGACAACTTTAAACAGAATGGTTAAATCACTGGCTCCATCTAACTTTGCAGCTTCTATCAAAGTATCAGGTATCGCTCTAAAAAAGTTCGTATACATGAAGATCGCCCATAAACTAATTGCAGTAGGAGCTATCATCCCAGTGTATGAGTCTAATAAACCCATCTTTGTGACCAACAAAAACTGGGGAATCAATAGAATAATCCCTGGGAAAAACATTTGAAATATAATAAAATTGTCCACCAATTTCTTGCCTTTAAAATTAACTTTGGCTAATGCATAGCCTACCGTCAATGCAAATAACATCATCAGAACCGTTGAAATTGTAGCAACGATAATCGTATTAATGAACGCTCCAATCCAAGGAGCATTTGCTGCAGTTGCGGAATCTCCAAGTAACCAAGACCATGAACGTAAACTGAAACTGGAAGGAATCAGCTTTCTATCGACTTGATCCCAATCTGCGAAAGAATGAAGAACTAAATAAACAAAGGGAAAAATCATGATAAGCATCACAAGAATGGTGATAAGATAACGGATGGACATGGAAAATTTACTCGATTTACCAACCATTTTTTGCACCCCATCTTTCTAATAATTTGCGAATTACAGCAATTGAAGCAAACGTTACAACTGAGGCAATCAATGCAATAGCTGAGGCATATCCAGATTTCAAGCCAACAAATGCTTGATTGTAAATTTCCATTTGCCAAGTATTCGTTGCGAAATTAGGCCCTCCACCAGTTAGTTGGTATACTTCTGTAAAGATACCAAAACTAATACCAACTGCTAAAACAGTAACCGTAAAGAACGCTGGATAAAGCATCGGAAAAGTTATTTTCCAAAATGTAGTCCACCTTGATGCACCATCAATAGCAGCGGCTTCATAAATTTCTTTATTGATATTTCCTAACCCAGAGATTAGGATTAGTCCGTAATACCCTGACATTTTCCAAGCAATCATTAATGATACGATAAAAATCGCTATATTAGGATTCCCAAGCCAATCAACATTCATATTAAATTCAGTTCTTAAAAAAGTATTTATAGATCCATTGTAAGAAAGCAATCCTTTTACAATTAATGAGGTGACAACACCGCTTGATAAATAAGGCAAGAAGAATGCTACCATAAACAAGCCTTTAAATTTTGGTAACCCATTTACTAATAAAGCTATTCCCATTGACATAAATAAAGCCAGTGGAACAAATATAATCAAAAACTTATACGTAACAAAAAAGGAAGATTGCACTGCTGGATTTTTCATTGCATTTAAAAAGTTATCAAAACCGACAAAATTGATATCGGGAGAAATCATATTCCAGTCAGTTAAAGCTAACCAAAAAGACCAAAGTAGCGGGAGTAAAAAGAAAATAAGTGTAAAGATAAGATAAGGACTGGTAAATAACCAGCCCAATTTGTTATTTTGCTTCTTCATTATTGAAGCACTCCTTCAATAGCTTTTTGCATATCTTTCCATGCTACTGAAGCATCCTTTTCGCCTCTGGCTACAGGAACCCACGCTTGTTCGCCAAATACCTGTTGAATATCATTGTATTTTTCATTGTCCATTGCCGGAACAGCGTAAGGCACACTCTTTGCGTAAGCCTCCATTTCGGGATGAGAAGCAAAAAACTCTTTAAACACATCATTTTCAGTTGCATCATCACGTGCAGGAATTAAGCTTGTCGTTTCCAAAAATTCCATATCATGTTTTTCATCACTAAACACAAAGTCCATGAATTTCATAGCGGCCTCTTTTTGTTCATCTGTTGCTTGGGCATACATTACAATTCCTTTAGCATCTGCATACGTGGAAACTTGTTTTTCATTTTTCATATTATCCGGAACAACAGGTGTAGAGATCGTATAGTTTTCACCAAGTTTCAATTCTGGGTATTTTTCAGCCCAATTCGGGAAGGTCCATGGGCCTAAATCTGCCATCAGACTAATTTTATTTTCAAACGGATCTGTAGACTCTCCAGTCATTAATAATTCTTCTTTTTGGAGATCACTGATCAAATTAAATACATTTAAAGTTGCTTCTTTATCAGCAACAAATTTGTTATTTTCAACCATACTCTTTCCACCACTTGCTGCATTGTACAATGGGAAGAAATCAAACCAACGCATCCATGCTGTCGGATCTACAATATCGCCTTTTGCCCATAGTGCTTTATCAGGATATTTTTCTTTCAACTTCGAAGCAACCTCCATTAGTTCGCTATAGGTTTTTGGCGGTTCATTGTAACCGAGTTCCTTTAAAAGATCTATACGCCACCCGAACAAGATAGGGTTTGAATAAACCGGAATAACATATTGATTTTCATTAGAAAACTTCCAGCTTTCAATTGTTTGAGACATATTTCTACCCTCAACAATTTTTTCAAAGTTACTTTGTTTATTTAAAGGAACAATCGCTTGGCTTGCGGCTAGTTGAGCTGCAAAACTACGGTTAATATTTTCAGATAGTGTTGGAGCTGTTTTTGAAGCAATTGCTGATTGGATAGTCGCTTCTGAGGAAGGACTTTCTTTCATTTGTGTTACCTCAACGGAGATGTCTGCATTTTCTTTTTCAAAAGCTGCAGCCATTTCTTCCCAGTATTTTAGCTGGGTTGGATTTGGTGCCGCCCAAAAAGTAATTTCCGTTTTACCATCTTTCGAGCCAGTGTCTTCTTTATTCGAAGAGCTACACCCAGTTATTAAAATTGCACTTAATAAAACGGTGAAAGCACCTACAAAAAATTTTTTTAATTTCATTTCAAACCCTCCTGTTTTTTGTGGGTACTGTCAAAAGCTTTTTCATAAAAACCCGAAAATCCTTAATATTGTACATTTGTGAGCATAAAGAGTTCTAAATGCCTTTACCCACTAAAGCTTTACATTGAGTGACGAGCATGACCAAACTATATGGCTCTACGCAACAAGGTTTGGCTACGCCTTTTTGTAAGGATTCATGCTCATCGAAAGCAATGTAAAGCCTTCAATATTCAGAGAGTTTTCATTTATCTTTTGGCACTACCTTTTTGTGAACGGTTTCTTTTACGAAATTATATTATCATGACAAAAATAATCTGTCAATAATTATAACCTAACATTACAAATAATTATAATTAATTATTTTTATAGATTACTTGGTAATAATACTTGGTTTTTACATTCATTTACATTACAATAGACTTACAATTGATTACAAGAGAGGTACATTGAAAATGAATAAAGTTACTATGCAAGATATCGCTGATTATCTAAACATTTCAAAAAACTCTGTCTCGCAGGCATTAAGAAATAAAAATGGTGTAAGCCAACAAACAAAGAATGCAGTTTTACAGGCGGCTAAATTGCTTGGCTACAATTACTCTGAAAGAAAAGTTAAAAAAAGTTCATTAAAATTTATCCTTTTTGCAACCAATTTTGCCTTATCACAGACAAGTTTTTTTGGGGAGTTAGTAAGTAGTATTCAAAGTAAATGCATGAAAGAGAATATTGAACTTACAATCCAAGAAATTGATCCAATTTTATTTGAAACACTTGAAATTCCCAATGATTTAAATAATTATGATGGGGTTCTAATTTTATCTCACAGTAATAATGAGTGGATAAGAAGAATTATTGACACAAATATCCCGACCGTTATAGTTGATCACCACGATCCAACACTTTTATCAGATACCATACTAACAAAGAACACAGATGGCGCTTTTTCAGCGATTTCTTTACTTGTTGAGAATGGTTATAAAAATATCGGCTTTATAGGAGATATCTCTTTTTCTCCAAGCTATTCGGAGCGTTACCGTGGTTATAAAAGGGCTATAGATCACTTTGAATTACCTTTTGAAAAAGAAAATATCATTACAGAAATCGAGGAAAGCCAAGGGGCTTTATTTACAAAACTAAATCAAATTGATGACATGCCTGAAGCATGGTTTTGTGTTAACTCTGGCTTAGCCTTTATGCTCAATTCATTCCTGCAATCGCGTGAATTCAATATTCCTGAAGATATAGGGATTATTTGTTTTGATGACACAGAATTTACCCGAATGGCTCAACCCAAAATTACTAATGTAGCTACAAATCTTGAATTTATGGGAGCATTATCTATTTCAACATTATTAGAACGAATAGAAAAACCCAACCAACCATTCATCCATAAACAAATTGTTCCCACGATAAATGTAAATGAATCCATTAGAAATAGAAAAAGCATCTAACCCCTAGATTATCTTCTTATTTATGTTTTATAACCAACTGATCCATAACATAAATCCTGTTATATTACCTCTCCGCTACTTAATATGGGAGCAGAAAGTAGCTTTTATACAGAGAGGTGGGCATGAACCGAATGCGTGAGCCGGTTTCGTCTTGATACTAACGCCCTAGCTACGAGCGATAAGAGCTTGTGACAAAATAAACGAAACCACGACTACGGGGAGGAGCTAATGTTAACTTATCGTTAAGAAGGAGTTCGCGAAGTATGCTTGCTGCCTAAAAACTTATGCGCGTTTTTGTTAGGTACAATTGATTACTTTATACTTCTTACTTGTTGGTACTTCCTCCATCCCCCCTTTCATATCTTTAAGAGCTTTTTTAGCATTTTATTCTCTGTTTCAAGACGTTTAATTAGCTCAGGATCTTTAGAGCGAGTTCTTGGTCTAACCAGGTCCTTTTGCCTTTACTCGCTTCTCCTCCAATCCCTTTATACTTCAGCTTCATAGTTTTTAACCCAGCGAACGATCATTGAACGAAATACCCAATTCCTCAGCGACTCTATCTTACTCCATGCCATCTTTCAAATAACGATCTACTGCTTTCTTCTTGAATGTTACATCATATGTCTTATTGATTTTTCCCATAAAAAATCCCCTTATAGTAGACAGATGGATATGCTTTCTTTTTCCTGTCTATTATAAGGGTTTCCTATCATTTAGACCTTGCTTGTTTTATCTACTATTTATCTTTTGCCTTCTTATCCAAAATAGAGCGTAGTTCGTTAATTTCTTCATCGGATAAGGTTTCTTCCTCCATAAACTGAACGAGGAGTGATTTCAATGCGCCTCCATAAATTCGCTGAATAAAAGATTTTGCTTCTGTTCGCTGACATTCATCCTGTGAATACAAAGGGAAAAACGTATAAACCTTTGTATCCTGATTTACACCAACAACCTCTTTTTGAACAAGTCGATCTAAGAGTGTGCGCACTGTTTTAGGGCTCCAGTCCGTATATGCCTGTAAAGCTTTATATACTTCATTAGCTGTTTGGGGCTGCGGGGATCGTTTCCATAACGATTCCATGACTTCCCACTCGGCTTCCGATATTTTTGGTACATGCTTCGTCATTGCTAATTTCCCCCTATTCTTTCTGAGAGCTATGCTTTAGAATGCCTTCATCGGTTATTTAAAAATTTTCCTCTGGTATATAGATGTGTTTATCCTTTAAAATCGATAGCGTTATATCCATTGCTTCGCTTCCAGAAGCATGATCGTCTCGCTGAATATTGGTGGCAAAAAAGTACGTATTCCCCTTTGTCTCTACATAGCCAATAAACCAGCCGTTTGTATTTTTCTCATTTACGCTGCCTGTCCCTGTTTTACCTGAGAGAACAGATTCGTTTGCTTCCTCTAACTGAATAGCATCTTTCACCGTCTGAATATTTTTTTCCTTAAACTGAAATTTGTTTGTGTAAAAGTCTCGAAGTAATTGTACCTGCTCTACAGGAGATATCCGTAAAGAGGATTCGAGCCAATATCCTGCTAAGCCTTCTGAAATATCACGATTTCCGTAGTTAATTCGTTTTAAATATGCTTCGATCTTATCCTCTTGCACCATCTGATCTAACTTCTGAAAATACCATGTTACTGAAAATGCCATAGCCGATGATAGATCATGATCTTGATTCCAAGAATCATACGGATAAGAATTGCCACTCCATTTCATGGTGGAATGATCAGGTTTAATCACATTTGCTTCTAAACCTAATAAAGCACTGAATATCTTGTATGTGGAGTTAGGTGATACCCTTAATGTACTCCGATCCTGATTGTAAATGGTATAAGCATCCGCATTCCTATCATATAAGACAAAACTGCCTTCATAATCGTGAAAGTATTCGCTTAAGTCCTCATAACTAACCCGGTTATGGTGGAATTCATAGCGATCCTGCTTAGACATCATAGCTGATACAAATGGAATTTGGCTAAAAACAACCATAAACATTATAATAAAAACGCCGATACTTACAAGCTTTTTACTCCTGCGCTCCGGTTGATAAGCAGCAATTTTCATAATCCGCCTTTTTATTTGCGATTTTGAACCGTTCAGCTGATTAGCTAATGAAATAGGCTTGAAGGTTGAGGATGAGTGAATAAAATGAATCAGTGTTTTCCCATATGGTGCGTGGTCATGTTTGTCCAGCCTATTTAATACAGCTGTATCACACGCAATTTCTCTATCAAGACGTATTTCTCGAAAAGCAATCCATAGAAGCGGATTAAACCAGTAAATGAATTGATAAAAAATCAGCAGATAATTCGTAAATGTATCTTTATGCTTATAATGAGTAAGCTCATGAAGAAAAATATATTTAACCTCTTCTTTGGAGAGCCATTGATGAAAGCCGCTAGGAATAACCACATAAGTCGTAAATAAGCCAAACGTCATCGGTGATGCAGCCAGTGGAGCTTGTAACAGTCTTATCTTTTTGGATATATGAAGTTTCCTTTTACATTCATTAAATAAGTCTAGCACGTCTTTATCTTCTACAGCCATAGCTGAATACTTTATGCTTCTGAGCTTCAACCATGCATGGAAATAAAGCATAAAGAGCACCAATATCCCTATAAGCCAGATACTCGCAATAACTATATTAAAATTATCTAAATCAGGACGATTCACATTGGTTGCAAAATCCTGCATCCACGTATTATCGCTTATGTCCAGTGCTTGCTCAGCGCCAACGTTTGATCTATTGCTTTCATTCTTTTGATTCTCTTGGAAAGTATGAAATGGCATAAGATGAGATTCCACTACTAAATTTGTTGGTATAAAAGGAAGTGTCAACGCAAGTAGCAAGAGAAACCATAGATTATAATGCCATTTAGCTGATAACTGATTTCGGAATACTTTCTTAATCAGTAAAATAATAGCAATCGTAAAGGAAGAGACAAGCAATCCCGTAATAAAAAGCGTTAGAAACATGAATTCCCCTCCATTTTAATTTTTTGGTTTAATGAGGGTTTTGACAATAATGATTAAAAAATATATTATCCTTAAATACCTTATTCTATTGTATTTTCGCAACATCATTATATAAGACAGCCATATTTTGACTCTTATTTTTTGTTGACTTCATTCGACTACAATTGTAGTATAAAATTACGCTTGTAGTCAATATAAATTTACTTCGTTTCTTAGTAACTTGGTATACCTTGATTGATTACATTTGTAGTCTATGCGTTTTAAATTCATACAATACTTTGGAAAGGTTAGGAGATGGTAGCGGTGAAACGAATATGGTTTAGGGCAGCTTTGGTTGGTTTATCAGTTCTCCCTCCTACGATCCCAATGCTTTTGTATTAGGACTCACGGATGAGCAATGGGCAGAGTGGAGTGAAGATCCACAAAAACCGTTATTGAATCGCTTTACAAATTTGTATGCCCCCGGCTCCGTGTTTAAAACACTGACAGCTGCAGTTGGACGAAAATCCGGTATAATGGATCCAAATAAAGGTCAGACATATAGACGGATTGAAGTGGACAAAGGATGGATCATGGGGAGATTACTATGTTACAAGAGTCAGTGACAAGTCTAAGGTAACGTTACGCGATGCTTTTGTTTATTCTGATAATATTTACTTTGCTCAAGAGGCGTTGGATATTGGACTGGAAACTTATACACAAGAAATAAAGCGGTTTGGATTTGAGGAAAAGCTGCCCATTCCTATTACAATCATACCTTCCATTCTCTCAAATAAAGGTATAAAAAATGAAATTCAATTAGCCGATTCAGCCTATGGTCAAGGGGAAGTGATGATGAGTCCGCTGCACCTGGCTTTGGTTTATACACCTTTTGTGAATGAAGGCGATATGCTCTATCCATATTTGCTAAAAGGGGAAAAACGAAAAGTATGGAAACAGAATATGATTCCTTCAGAAATAGCTAATCAGATTACCAACTATCTTATTCAGGTAGTGGAGGATCCGCATGGTACTGCACGTGGTACTTATATCCCCGGTATGACCATTGCTGGAAAATCGGGGACAGCTGAAATCAAAGCAACGAAGGATGACGAGAAGGGAACAGAAAATGGCTGGTTTGTTGGCTATGATACGGAACAAGCTGAGCTGTTACTTACCATGATGGTTGAAGATGTGAAAGAACGTGGAGGAAGTGGATATGTCGTAACCAAAGCAAGAAAAATCTTTCAATCTATCAAGTGAATATCCTATTGTAAACTAAATTGGAAAATGCCATATCACCCACCAAAATCCTATAATTATAGATGTAATTATAGGAGATTATTTCTTTTGTAGCTTTTTGGTCAAATCCTCTCCCTGCCTAATTCTTCACCTAATGAACCAGCAAATAAGTAACTGAATGGCAACCATAACCGCTGATTTAACAAATTCACATGGATCAGGGGGCTTCTATTTAATAATTTACTTACATTTCAAAAGGCTATTTAAGGTTAAAAACTATTTCTTTAGCAAAGGAAATCTCCCCCAAAAAATAGCTTAATGCCTGTCTACAAGCTATTTTCTTGTAAACACTTTCAAGTCTAAGTAAAATAAACAGTATAAGAAAACTATAAACAAAGCGGGGGAGTTCGTAATGAACAGCAAAGTAAACACAGAACAACGAATTGATAAATCATACAAGCTATATATCGGTGGCCAATGGGTAGAAGGCACGGAAGGCAGAAAAATAGCTAGTTATAATCCTAGTACCGGTGAAAAACTCTCTGAAGTGATTGATGCAACACATGCTGATGTCGATACAGCAGTTGAAGCAGCGACAAAAGCATTTCAATCTTGGAAAACTGTCGGCGTTAAAGAAAGAAGTAAATTACTTCTTAACATTGCTGATTTGATCGATGAACATGCAGATCATTTAGCAATGGTTGAAACATTGGATAATGGTAAACCACTGAGAGAATCACGCGGCGCCGATGTTCCATTAAGTGCAGATCATTTTCGCTATTTCGCTGGCGTTATTCGTTCTGAAGAAGGAACTGCCAAAGAATTAGATGATGATACATTAACATTAACTTTAAAAGAACCAATTGGTGTTGTAGGTCAAATTATTCCATGGAACTTCCCATTATTAATGGCTGCCTGGAAAATTGCTCCTGCAATTGCAGCAGGAAATACCGTTATTATTCATCCGTCTTCATCAACTTCACTTAGCATATTAGAATTAGCTAAATTATTAGATCAAGTATTACCTCCAGGTGTTGTTAACGTCATTACTGGTAGAGGTGCTGATTCAGGGGATTACATGCTCCATCATGAAGGCATTAGTAAATTAGCCTTTACTGGATCAACAGAAGTTGGTTATACAGTAGCAAAAGCAGCCGCTGACCGTTTAATCCCATCTACATTAGAACTAGGTGGAAAATCTGCAAATATTTTCTTTAATGATGCACCATGGGAAAGAGCAATTGAAGGTGCTCAATTAGGTATTTTATTTAACCAAGGGCAAGTATGTAGTGCTGGATCACGTATTTTTGTTCAAGAGGGCATCTATGATAAATTTGTTAGTGAATTAAAAACAGCTTTCGAAAATATTAAGGTCGGCCTCCCTTGGGAAGATGGCGTGCAAATGGGTGCGCAAATCAATCAAAAGCAACTTGATAAAATATTACAATACGTTGAACTTGGCCAAAAAGAAGGCGCTACATTGATAACAGGCGGTTATCAAATCAAGGAAAACGGCTTAGAAAATGGTGTATTTATGGCACCAACTATTCTTGCTGATGCTTCTAATCATATGCGTATCTCACAAGAAGAGATCTTTGGCCCTGTTGCAACTATTATTAAATTTAAAACAGAAGAAGAAGTCATTCGTTTAGCAAATGAATCCGAATACGGCCTTGGTGGCGGTGTGTGGACAAAAGACTTGAATACTGCCCTTCGCGTATCCCGTAAAGTAGAAACAGGCCGCATGTGGGTAAACCAATATACTAACTTCTCAGCTGGTGCTCCATTTGGTGGGTATAAAAAATCAGGTATTGGTCGTGAAACATATAAGAGTGTTCTCGATGCCTACACCCAAACAAAAAATATTTTCATCAGTATGAAAGAAGAAAAAGACGGGCTATATTAATCTCATTAAAAGCTGTGTCTATAAGCATTTAGCTTAGAAGACACAGCTTTTTTTTTGCATGGACATGGCTTGCTAATACACGATCGTTCTGTCATTCTTTCGTAATATCATTCGCTTTTTTATACATACTTCTATATATTCGTTTTACTTATTACTCTTTTTTCATGTATATTACAAGTAGAAGTGTTTTATTTTTAGTTATTATAAGGAGCGATTATATTGGAAAGAGTAGTCGGAACAGTTGTTAGAGGCCTTCGTTGTCCAATTATTAATCAGGGAGACAATATTGAGGAAATTGTTGTCAATAGTGTATTAAAAGCTTCCGAGGTGGAAGGTTTTCAAATAAATGATAAAGATATCGTTACAGTAACAGAATCAGTCGTAGCACGTGCTCAAGGTAATTATGCCTCAATTGATCATATTGCTAAAGATGTTCGTTCCAAATTTGGTGAAGAAACGATTGGCGTCATATTTCCTATTTTAAGTCGGAATCGTTTTGCGATTTGTCTCCGCGGTATTGCGAAAGGGGCTAAAAAAATTGTCCTCATGCTGAACTATCCATCTGATGAAGTGGGAAATCATTTAGTAGATCTGGATATGCTTGATGAAAAAGGCGTTAACCCTTGGACAGATGTGTTAACAGAAAAAGAATTTCGAGACCTTTTTGGCTATCAAAAGCATCCTTTTACTGGAATTGATTATATCAATTATTATAAATCCATTGTAGAAGAATACGGTATGGAATGCGAAGTAATTTTTTCAAATCAGCCAGAAACGATTTTAGATTATACTAAAAATGTGCTAAGCTGTGATATTCATTCACGATTCAGAACGAAAAAAATCTTAAAGGCCAATGGGGGAGAAAAAATTTACAGCCTGGATGACATCTTAACTGAGCCTATTGATGGCAGTGGCTATAATGAAGCATACGGCCTTTTAGGTTCTAATAAATCAACCGAGAATACGGTTAAACTTTTCCCAAGAAAGTGCCAGCCTATTGTAGATAATATCCAACAAATGCTGAAAGAGAAGACTGGAAAAAATGTAGAAGTGATGGTATACGGAGATGGCGCATTTAAAGACCCTGTAGGGAAAATTTGGGAGCTTGCTGACCCTGTCGTCTCACCTGCTTATACATCTGGTCTTGAAGGCACGCCAAACGAAGTGAAATTAAAATATCTTGCGGATAATAATTTTGCAGACTTAAGAGGAAAAGAACTCGAGGAAGCAATTAACAACTATATTAACAATAAAGCCGAAGACCTTGTAGGTTCCATGGAAACACAAGGAACAACGCCGAGAAAACTTACTGACCTTATCGGCTCCCTATCTGACTTAACCTCAGGCAGTGGCGACAAAGGTACACCAATCATCTACATCCAAGGATATTTCGATAATTATACGAAATAAGTAGGGAGTCAAGTACAGGCACCATCCGGAAAATAGGTGGTGCCTGGCTTAATTCTTTTATCCTTTATAAACTATCTGCTTCTCTTCTAGAGCTAATTTTATGGATACCAATTAAAAAAACTGTAGATACGCTTAAATTACCCACAGTTAAAAGATACATGTACTCTACAAAGCAGCCTAGGTTCCTTCGTATATTCTATTTTTTTAAAATGCTAGATTTTTATTTAACCTTTTAGCTAAATTGAATGCTTCCACGCCTTTTTCTTGTTCTTAAGCTCTTATCGTATAATTATATGAATGGGAGACAATTAGAACGCTAAAATTGTCTAATCACTGCAACAAGGACAGCCATTATATCCCCACCGGACTAATAAAGGTATCTGCACCTATTGGCAATAATTTATGCATTATATAAAAGTAGATTGCTTTGGTCTTATTTCTATATCGTATGTTAGTAAATATGGTTTCAAAGAGTGTGTCAATAATTTTGTGTAAATCCCTTTTTTACAGACATGGTTAGCCAGTTGTTCGGGAGGTAATTGCTCTTATTCTACAGCGATAGCTACTAGCCCTTACCTTGGGTTTCTTCCTCGTGATCCGTCTTTATAGCTAAGTAATGTAACCGTTATCTGTTAACGACTCCGCTTTCCCCTGTTAATTGTCTTATCTCTAGGATGTTACTTCTTCAATATAAAAAGTATTATTACTATATAATAGTTTTCTAATGTAATTTGGAAAATTGACCCTAAAAAATATGTATTTATCCATTAAATCTTGGTTACGATGATAGTATGGTATATTTTTTAGATAATAAGTAGAAGCAGGGGGGTATGCAGTGGAATTGTTACAAATATCTTTAAAATTAGTCATCGGTTTCTTTATTCTATTTCTCTTAATCCAAGTTATTGGAAAGAAAATAATAGATAAATATACTCCATTCCATTTTATTTCAGCTATTGTCTTGAGCGAATTGTTAGGAAATGCTATCTATGAAAAAAGTGTTCCTATCACCCATATCATTTTCACCATACTTATATGGGGATGTTTAGTATTAATAGTAGAATACATTGCTCAAAAATCCCTTTTATTAAGACGAGTGTTCGAAGGTAAACCAACAATGGTGATTCGACATGGTGAGATCGATTTTGAACAATTAAAAAAGAGTCGCATGAATATTAATCAATTACAAAGCTTACTTCGCCAAAGTGAAATTTTCTCCATTCGTGAAGTGGCATTTGCACTAATAGAACTTAATGGCTCCATCAGTGTATTAAAAAAATCACAGTATCAAAAAACAACTTTACAAGACTTTAATATGCCTCCACAGCCTGTATACCTTCCGATAACACTAATTAAAGATGGTGTATTAATTAAAGAACACTTAAAAGAAATAAACAAAGATGACCAATGGTTAAAGAACCAGTTATTAGACCATAACATCAGCAAAATGAAAGACGTACTTTTTGCAGAATGGCTAGAAAACGATGGTTTATTTGTGATTCCACATAAATCACTTTTACATCATAAAAAGGATAAAGGGTAAATAAATGTAAGTTCGTATGGGGTAGTACTTCTTAAGATTCATTAATAGGATAATTTGAGCTTCTAATTTAAAGAACCCATCTGAATATTATTTATTCTGTTTCTATCTTTGAAAAATTGCTGTAATTCTTTCTACCGTTTTCTACACTCGGTTACGTATCGCAAAAATCTATACTATACAAACGGAATCAGTCTGCACAAAAACTCAAAGCATAAGGTGTACAATGCGCCTAAAATATGCCTAAATTATGATAATCTGTCAATAACCACCCATATTTCGTTAAATCAAGCAGCTGTGGTGGTTACAACACCTATTCATTCAATCTGTCGGACAGCTCCTAGGCTAGCGAGATCGCTGGTCGATGAGTGGTGTGACGAGCTGTTGAAACGACCTCACGCCGGTCGCCATACGCGTTGAGCATCTCGGAGTCGTGCATAGACACAATGGACCGTGCGGCCGTGCACGACGGAGTCCGCAAGCAGATCGATGACCTTTCGCGGGTTGGCTGCGTCGAGTGAATGTGAAGCGGTGGGCTCAGCGGCGAACAGATCACTCGTACTTGTAGATGGCATGAACAGCGCAAAATCGCTACTTCCCGCCCTCACTCACGTGGCGCTGGCCTACTCACCTTCTTCCACCGCCTCTTGAGACCCATCTGCTCAAGCATCTGCATTTTTAGTTCCCGTGACGCTTCGTCCCAGGCCACTTGCCTGCATGGCGACATTGAAGGCAACCGACTCCTCATTATGATACTGTAATCTAAAGTATGAACGCTGTGTGGTCACGCCAGAATTGACGTCGTTCCGTTCCTTGTGACATCATCTCTGTCGATCAAGATGCTTCCCTAATCCACTTGGGGAAACAGCCCGAGGCAGTGCAAGTGTATGGTCTTTCTACATCCGCTCGAACCAACGAGGGCAGTCATGACCCCGGGCGTGCAACAAACAGTCTCACCGTCAGCCGGCCGCCTACCAATTGCTACAGAAACGCCCTGGGATTCAATCAACCATCTGCACCTCTCTGATCAAATTCGACGCCTACTAACGCCATTGAAACACCAACGTGCAGCAAACAAATGGCTTAGTGGCACCACAAGCAATCCATACGCCGCGGCCACGAGTACAGCTCCCAACGCATCAGGCTTTTGGAAGAAGACTACGACGCCCACGAGACCGACCCCAACAAGCAATTCCTTCGCCACTCGGCTCTGGAGGATCCGCGCCCATGACCGGCCTGCCACCCGCAGCGGGAAGTCACGCTTTGCCTGAAGCAGTGCGGTGATCAACGCACTGATCGCAGCAGCGACAGTGAAAGCAACAACTAATGCAATCAGCGCAAGATTCTGCAACCACACAACGTACGCTGCGAACTGCGCGAGGAGAATCCCCTCTTCGGCAATGTAGGCAACTTTCAATTCGCCTTTGAGGCCGCGATCTCGTAGCGCCTGTACGTCGAGACCATTCCGCTCTAACAATTGCTGCGTAGCAGTCACACCGGTGAACACAATGTTGCTACCCGAGGCCATGGATGTCAAGGCAGAATCGTTAAAGGTGTCGTAAAGCGAAGGCACGACGACGACTAGGACATCGTCCGCAAAGTGAAGCCTTTCGCCCCCTCCTCCTTGAGCCACCGGCAACCGAAACCCGTCGACCGGCCGCAAGAACTGGAACTGTGCGAACAGTTCCTTGGAAAGCTCTCCCCTCGATAAGAGTTCAGCCTCTTCTCGAACCATTCGTGTAACGTCTTCTGGAAGGCTATGATAAGGTACCGATGTGACAGCAGGCTGTGGAGCACCCGTGGTCACCAGATCAAGCCAACGCTGATTCACGTAGGAAATGGCCGAGTACTCCCCCAAATCGGCCGGCATTGTCATTTCTTGAGTGTAAGTGTAGGAAAGAGCGACCGCATCAAGCGATTCCGCATCCTTCACCAGCTTGCCAATCATCGGCTCCATGTGGTCCATTTCGTCAACGTCGGTCGCAAACACAATGGCGACCTGGTCTGCAAGTTTCTTCCACTGCGCCATTTCAGCAGCCATAGCGGATGAGTGTTTGTATGCGGACCAAGCAGGCCCAGCCGCAGCCACTACCAAGAGGAACGTTAGCGCTTGGATCACGATCGCCGCCGAACGCAGGCTCTTTACCGCCGGCTGTCTCGTGGCGAGCATGGTAGCACTAGGCCAAGCAGAGGCAGACATGATAAGTGCAGCGAGCAGGGATACAGCAATGACGGCGATTTGCAGACTGACCAGCGCCTTGAGGTAGGTACCGACGTACATCCAGCCATGAAACACACCTACATAAACTGCTGCAGCCAGGGCTACGGCGCCCGCCGAAACCAGCAGCACACCCCCGAACCCGGCCAGATCCTGTACCTGAATCCGCACGGTCGGGCATCCGCCCAGAACACGAAGAGCACGCCCTCGCGCCCTCAGCGACAACCAGAACAGTGCTAGCGCCACAATCAGCGCAAACGCCGAAAGAACCGCGGCAGCAAATCCTCTTTCTTGAATCACGAATCCAAGACTGTCAAAAATTGACGCATCCCCGCGGCCAACTTCCACGCCTGCACTTTTCAGCGTGTCCTCGAATTCGCCCAAGTGAGCTTTTTCGCCGGTTACGAGATAGAATCCATCGGGGTAAGAGGTGGCAAGTCGATCCTTACCAACGATCTTTCCTACACCATCACCGCCGAACCAAGTAAATTCGGCGGGTAGATCCTCATCGTTAAGTGCAACGAAGATCTGGTCATCACCGTCGCTGGCAAGATCCGGCGCGACCTTGACCAGACCAAGATCCCAGCGCGTATCAAGCTCCTCCAGCTTTGCAAACGCTTCAGTAACGGAAAAACTCGATTCGCTAAAGTTGAGGCTAAACCTACTTTCGACACCAATAGCCTGTGGAAAGTCTCGATCATATAGGTCGGTGATGATCGCTGCCAGCAGGGCTAGCAGAGCAAACAATGCACCTGCGACAGCCACTATGATACGCTTATACACAAGCGGGCCCTCCAATAACTATCCGAACTCTCCATGCTAAGCCCCGGCGACCGCAACCGGTATCGCCGGGGTTCGGCGTAATCGCCTCAATTAGCAGGTAATGTTTTTTCATTTATTTCATTCCTCCTCATTCAACCAGCTAAATACTTTTACTCTGTAACTAATTTATCACCAGCCGTTCGCCAAAATCGCCTTATGTACAGTTGACCAGCGCCTCATACTTGGCGCAGTTGGCGGCGTCAGTCAGGTTCGGATTGACGACATCCGCTAGTCTGCATTGACACAAGTGGCAAACAACAGTTGCGCCGAACCGGCTGTGCGGAAATTCGTGTTAGCGCTTCACCAGATGCACCGGAACCCCAAACCCGTCACGGCGGCTGAGTAGGTCGGCGATGGCGTCACGCTCGGATTTCGAACCATAGTTCACCATAACTAGCCCTCGGTCCTGGTCATCGGAACACGGTTTTCCCACTTCGACCGTAATGTCATTACTGAGCGCTTTGATCTCCTCAGCGAGGTCTTGGTGACTAGTAAGCGCTGCATTGACCTCCGCTACGGTCGGTAGCTGGTCGCATGGCGGGTGCGTATCCCTTGATACTGGGATCCACCCGTTTAGGAGCGCAACTGCTCCCACTACCAACAGTAAGCCAACAACACCGATAATAATCTTAGTGCCCGATTTCATGAGGTCCCTCCTAGACTAGCAGGATCGCTGGTCGATAAGTGGTGTGACGAACTATTGGAACCGACCTCATGCCGGGCGCCACACGCGTTAATCATCTCGGAGTCGTGCGTCGAAACAATGACCGTGCGGCCGCGCGCAGCGAACTCCGCAAGCAGATCGATGACCTTTTGCCGATTGGCTGCGTCGAGTGAAGCCGTGGGCTCATCAGCGAACAGTATCGTAGCATCTTTGTAGATGGCACGAGCAAGCGCGAGTCGCTGCTTCTCTCCCCCACTCAGGTGGCTGGCCAACTCACCTTCTCGACCCTGAAGACCGGTCTGCTCAAGCACCTGCGCCAACCGTTCTTGGTTTCCCGTGACGCGTCGTCCTAGAACGCTCGTCTGCATGGTCACATTGAAGGCGACCGATTCCTCATCCATGATGCCGTAATCCTGAAGTATGAACGCTGCATGATCACGCCAGAACCGACGCCGGGCCGCAGTGCTGTACCTTGTGACATCATCTCCATCGATTAAGATGCGCCCCTGATCCACTGGAAGCAACAGCCCGAGACAGTGCAAAAGTGTCGTCTTTCCACATCCGCTCGGGCCAACAAGGGCTGTCATAATCCCGGGCGTGCAACGAACGGTCTCACCGTCAAGCACGTTCCGCCCACCAATTGCTACCGAAACGTCCTGGGCTTCAATCAACATCTGCATCTCCGTCAAATTCGACGTATACTGAGGACATCGCCAACGCAACGAATATCCCTTTGACCCTTTGAGTCAAGGGTCTCGTCTTTTTCCTATACAAAAGTTTTTTCATTTATTTCATTCCTCCACATCCAATTGTCCATTTTTGTCACTTTTTTTACTCTTGAAGCTATTTTTCGCCGCCCACTTACCATGTCGGTACGGGAGCGGTTTTTTCTTGCCCTTGTTGGCGGTGTCTTGGCATCCTATTCCTTTTTTACCAAACGGATCAATTTCTTTTTATAACTACAAGCGAATATCCTTACCCCATTCATTTGTATACTATACGGCCTGTTAACAAATGCAAGACCTATCGGCAGCCGAGGCAAAAGGAATTTGCTGCTTGTTGAGATTTTGATATCCTGCGCCTCCCAATATGTACTTATCTATTATTATACAAACAAACTGAATTGGAAAAAAGGTTCATGAATTCTTAGTTTTACAAGAAAGTTTTAACATAGATTTGGCAAATAGAATGAACACATGCCGATTAGTAGCTGATTTCTAGCTTTTTTTACACAGTACCGGACAGTTTTTGCTCTCAGTGAAGCTCAAATTTGGAAAACACAAGATGCTTTTACATCAATTGCTAAATTTCACCTTAAATTATCTGTAAGGCATAAATCATTCCCCAACTTGAAGCGGGAAATTGAGGCTGCACTCTACTCCTTAATTACCTACAGCTTCTCGCTTATTTATCCCGCATGTAAGGTGCCGTAAGACTCCCACTTCAAGACCTTGAGTTGATCCAAAGGGTCTAAGTGGGAGAAAACGGCACCTAAATGCCCGATTCGTTCGACTAACATTCAGTAGGCGATGGAAGAAAACTCCTACTGAATGAAGTTTCACTTTATATTTTCAAAACCGTTTTCCTTAAAAAAATCTTTGCAAACTCTCAGATATTAATTTCCATTTAGCGAACAACCTTCTCTAACCATTTGTTGGCTACCAGTCCGAATAGCTATCAAAGCTTTACTAATTAACGGTATTATATTACTGATAGTGCATCTTGTAAATTTCGTGAAATTATTCCCAATAAAACTTCAGAAATGAAAGCCATTTCGAATTACCACATGAATTATTTCTTTTGTCATATCACAAAACATTCCTAGTTTTTTATGTACGAATTTGCTAAAATAAAAAAAGATTTTTTTGATCTGAAACGTTTCGCTTAACTTACAGTGCAATAGCCAAAGCAACAATCTTTAAAAAAGAACTAATAGGTAAACATAACTAAGTCGAAGCCCGGAAAACGCAAGCATGGAAACACATAACAGAATTTTCTACCGAGACTAATTACGATAAAAACTACAAAGTAGATCTAGTACAAGAATTTGGTCTTTCAAAAAATGATCCTTCATTCATATTTTATTGCCTTTTTCATAGATATGCTCTCTTTTTTTGGTATGGTTCCTTGGCAAGCCATGGAAAGAAACCTACTTTTCGTGTGGATATATTACTATGAAGGAAATTTGATATATCATATCACGAAAAAGCTCTTCAACAATCCGAACGCAGTACATTCCTAAACATTATCTAAAAATTCCAGAACGCGAAAGCACCAGGCGATTAAATGTGCTGCACCCCCTTAAAACGGAGGTATTACCCATGAACGCTCAGAACTTAGAAGCTTTGTAAGCACTGGGATAAAAACTGCCAGCTTGTAAATATTCTGCATCTGGCAAATAACATTCCCGCACCGACATGATAGGTGGACGGTAAGGCAAGCTAATTCATTTATGACATAATATGTTTTTATCTGGAAATTAATGCAAAGAAAACAATTTTAACTCGCTCGTCATCAATGGCCTGTGGAAAGTCCCGATCATATCGCTCAAGTGATGATCGCTGCCAGCAGCGTAAGCAGAGCAAATAACGCACCTTCCGACAGCCACTATAAATGCGTGCTTATACAAAAGCGGGAACTCCAAGAACTATCTGGAACTCACCATGCTAAAACCCCAGCAACCACAGCCGGTATCGCCTAGATTAGTTGACACGGTAGAAGTAACGACCCTTCAGACCCGGCGAGTTTATGGTTCCAACATAGGCGTTAGAGTATTTCCCCGGGGCCGTATCTAAACTCCTGTTAGTCTTTTCCACTTTGCCGTCGATGAGCTTTTGTACCGTCGAGCCGTGGACCTTTGTCGGATGGTTATACTCGGAGCGGAGTCCAGCGTTCACGAATCCGTACCTCCATGTTCCACCTTCTGCTGGGTACTGGTAGTGATAACCTGGATTCACCCAGGCTTGTCCAGGCACTACCGCGGCCCCCACCAAAGCAATGGCCATCGCCAAAGCAGCTAACGTCACTTTGATCATTCGAGTCAAGGGTTTCCTCTTTTGCCTATACATAAGTTTTTCCATTTATTTCATTCCTCCTCATTTATCGGACTATTTTTGTTAATATTTTTACTTTTCAATCTAAATTTGATACCGCCCACCTACCATGTCGATGCAGGAGGGGTTTTTTCTTGCTCTTGTTGCCTTGACTAAATTTAGTATGATTGTAAAATTAAGTAAAGTAAAGAGCATTTCGACTTATTAAATAATTTGAAAATTAGTTATTTATTACTATTAACTAATATATTAAATTATTCGTGGAATACGTTTTGATAGTATAAAAAATTTGCTAGGTTACATTCCCTCCGTAGTTTTTCCATAGACCAAATCGAAGGGATGTTTATTATAGCAGAATACATTGCTCAAGAACCCTTATTAAGAAATGTGTTCAATCGATTTTGAAGTGGCATGTGTACTGTTAGAACCTAATGGCTCTGTATTAATTAAAAATAAACAAAGACGACCAATGGTTAAAGAACTGTTATTAGCCTATAACATCAAGCAAAATTGAAGATGTACTTTTTGCAGAACGGCTAGAAAACGATGGTTTATTTGTGATTCCACATATATCACTTTTTCCTTATAAAAAGTATAAAGCATAAATAAATGTAAAAAACTACTGTGCGTTACTTATGGTACGATTCATAGAAACGATTTAAAAGTAGCGAAATGTCTTTTTTACAGCAAGTAATCCTTTGTATCTCCAAACGGCTTATTTAATACTTAACCACTAAGGGAGTATGCAGATAGATCTGACAACAAAAAATAATCACCCTGCGCCGTGACGGGCTAGTAGGGTGATTTCTATTTGTTTCACCAACCATTTCAATGATAAGCTAAAAAAATCCTTGCATAAGCTTCCTCGCGCAAGGCTATCTTTTCCAAATGTTAACTGTATCTTTTACCGAACACCTAGCCCATGTACACACTTTCGCATGTATTTGCCTGTGGTTCGTAATAACAATGTAACTTGTATTGCCCTGCAAATGGTTGGTCGTACCATGTAGGGGGGCACGGTGCATAGGGATTAAAATACCATAGCGCATACTTGGATGGATGCTCTCTCCAGTAATCTAATACTCTTTTGGCTAATCTCTTTTCTACACCTCTCGCTCTGTTGTAGAAAACATTTCCTTTTTGTACAGCTTCGAAAGAGTAATTGCCTCCCTGTATTTGAAAAATCACATCGTATATGGACCTTAAATCTTTAAAGTCTAAACAATTAGCTACTAGTCGGTTTACAATGACATTACCAACCATCAGCATCCCTAGCTGGCCTTCACCTTCAGCCTCTGCCCGCATCATCCTTGCCACTAAAGCCACATCACTATCTGTATATGCTACCCTTGGCATTTTATCACCTCTAAAGATTATATGAGGAAATTTGGGAAAAATGATTGCTGATATCATTTTATATATGGGTTTTGTTTGGGCTACTTTTGGCTGATTGTATTCATTAGCTCGTATTAGTCCCCATTCTTGCTAATATGGTCTGTAATATGGATACTTTTTCCATATATTCAAGAGACCTCATTTACTTTGTGATACGGTTCACCGTGAATATTTGAGGGGCAAAAATGTATAGACTATCTTCCTTTTTGTGATGTATTTTACCTTGTGAACAATAAATAGCTTATATAGGAGTTAAACGAAACGCTCAGGAATAAACTGAGCGTTTTATATAACATTTTACTTACGTAATACGATAACTATGGTAAAATTTTGTATATACTCGAATGTCCGAATACATTTATTAGATTGTTATATTAAATACTGATTAAGATTTTAATCTATAAAACTAACTAAAGGGAGGATAAAGAAATGAATAATGAATTACAACTACCACTTCAGGAAATTTGACAGAACAGCAAGATACTAGTCTGGATCTATTTAAGTTTGAAAAGGGATTAATAACATATTTGCAAGAAAGTGGATTACCTTCCGACTCAGTTCTTGTTCCAGTTCCACAGCGAATTAATGTGTATAGAAATATGCCCGATGCACTATCTAATCTTAGTCCAGAGTCTAGGAGTAATTCATTATACATATCTAAGTTTGTAGCAGCTGTAACCGCAGGACTATTTGATGCAGCTTTAAATTATCTATGGGACGAAACAATAAATGAATTGCGAAACAAGTTGTCCATTATGATTTAAATTACTTTTTTGATAATGCGGTTAAAAGCCAAGAAAAAAGAAAACGCTTAAAAGATGAATCTGATTTAGACAAGATAGATGACAGTGAACTTATTCATGGTGCTAAAGAAATAGGATTGATATCTGAATTAGGCTTCAAACATTTAGATTATATAAGGTATATGAGAAATTGGGCAAGTGCTGCACATCCAAATCAGAATGAACTAACTGGATTACAAATTGTATCGTGGCTGGAAACCTGTATAAATGAAGTTATATCTCTTCCACTCTCTAATATTACAATAGAAATAAAAAAATTATTAACAAATATAAAAGCAAATGTAATTAGCGAAGAGGAGGCTAAGCAAATTGCTTCTTTCTTTCAGGACTTTTCCCAAGAACAGTCCAATACATTAGCTCAGGGATTATTCGGAATATATACAAGAACAGATACTACTACTCAAGTGCGTGATAACATACATCGGTTATTACCATATTTGTGGGGACTGGTTGATGAAAACACCAAAAACCTCTTTGGTATTAAGTATGGAAAGTTTGTAGCCAATAATGATCAGGAAGAACAGAATAACGCTAGAGCATTTTTAGAAATTGTATCAGCTGAATCTTATATCCCCGATGGATTGAGGGCAGCTGAAATCGAGACAGCCTTAGATGACTTACTAATAGCACATAGGGGAACTAATAATTTTTATAGTGAACCACCCCTTGCTAGGGAACTTTCGCGTTTAATAGGTGATTCAAAAATCCCGGAACAGGTTAATAAAAAGTATGTTCTAACATTAGTAGAGGCTTTCTTAACAAATGGTCATGGAACTGCATGGAACGCTGACCCTATTTATACAGGTTTAATAAAACAATTTGATTCTAATCAGGCCCTAATAGCAATATTATCCTTTAACGACGAAACAATATCTAGTAGTCTTCAATTCAAGTTGTGCCAGAGTAAATTTAGAGAGTTGCTAGAAATTCTTAAAATAAAGATTACATCTAGTGCAGTAACAGAACTAATTAAGGAAATAGAATCATTTTCTGGACCACTTGATAAAATGAAGGATGATTCCCGTTTTAAGCAAAAGGTGTCTACTTTGAGAAAAATTGTTTCCTAATAAAGATTTAAATAACACAACTTAATACCCATACCATGAGCAGAGATCCATCAAGTTGATGGATCTCATTGTATTCCATTTTACCTTTTAAAAAAACAAAGAGCTATTTGCTACTGGTCCATATGCATAAAACATAATTAGTATTAATCGAAATAAATTTCGTGTATTATAAACGGTGTTTAGTTCCATATGGACAATCTGGATATGGTAGTCTATCTAAATGATACATGAGAAAGGCTAGGTATTTATTTGTATCAGAGACAAATTCTGAAAAATCCCCGATATCCTTATTCTTAAAGGCATGAATAATATTTCTACGTTGTTGTATTTTTAAAACCCATGCATCAAATTCCTCTGTTTCTATTGACTCCCATATTTTTTTATTAAAAAATTGCCTTAGTCTATCAAACTTGATAGAGTCAGGTTCTACCAGTCCTTTATTATTTTTTATACTATCTTCATCCTTGGAGTAATCATTGAAATATACAGAAAGAAATAACTTTCAAAGTTCCCTCTACCAATGCACCAAGATTTACCCAAGCCAAAATTAGATCACCATCCCTTGCTCCATGTTGAGGTGAAATATCCCATCTTTTCAATGAGTAAGATAATGAAACTTGCCAATCTAATCTTGACTTGCTCAATAAATTCGCTGCTTCAATAGGCGCCCAACCAATACTATTAGACCAAAAGTTGTTTGCAAAGTTATTTAATTCTATAATCTTATCAACAGTTTCCGCATAATCTAATTGGTCAATTTTATCCATCACCTTACAAGTTTTTATTTCTTAAATAAACACTATATATTAATGAAAATACTTCCATTCTCATTACCTAAGACTTATACAGCTAATAACCTAATCCGCCATACCTTTTAGTAACTTTCTTAATTTTATGAGTAATATTCCTCCAACTGATCTTGATAAAAGCCAAGATCGAGTATTTCTTTATTATTCTTAGGAATAGCTAGCACCAATAGTTCTTGTGGCCTTGAACATGCTACAAATGCAAATCTATTTGCTTCTGTTCCTTGCTGGAGCCACTGCTCAAAATGACCTCCATCAGAGTTTTTTGAAACTGAAGAAACAAATAGAACAGCCTTATAAGATTCGCCTTTTACACCGTGAATCGTATCCACTTTTATCTTTGAATTAGAACTTGCTTTTCGTGCCAAAAGGCTTTTAGAAATTGGAGTCTCAGTAAGTTTATTAGGAGATCTCAATCTTGCAGATACTTTTTCGAAAGTAATTTGAACTTCTTTAAGTTCACTCATAAATAGTTTAAACTCAGTCTTTAAGACATTTTTAATCCAATCTTTCCATGTCTGCTCTTCGACACCGTTTTTCATGAAGTCACTAGAATCAACAAGCCTATCAAGAAAGTTTTTAAGTATTAAACGCCACTCCATTGGTTGATAAGCATAAGGTGTCTTAATATTCTCTCTCTTAATTCCTTTCCCTTCATAAACCAAATCAACCAATACATTTCCAAATGTTTGTAAAGCATATTGTTTATCTAAAACATTACTTGCTTGCCAGTGTGCCATTGCAGAAGCTATCTTATATGTAATACTATTCTTAACCTTGTTTAAGTTATTATTTTCTTCATAGCCTTTTAGTTTATTTACCAATGAAGAACCTCTAGCAATTACTGCTGCATCCTCGATATTTATATTTCTCATTTTTAATAAATTGATAAAAGCATCTCTGATTTTATGCATATCTTCATTTTTGTCATAAACCCAAAGCAAACAGCTTTTATTGAGACTTGATTTAGTACCAATTATTTGTTGTTTTTTAGATAGCTTGGTAATAACATCACATATTTGTTGCACACTTCTATAATTAGTACTTAATTCTAATTCTCGTAAACCCCATGTTATAATTTTTTCTCTTACATTTTCAGGAAATACGTTCCTAAATTCATATATTGATTGGTCTAAATCTCCCACTAAGTGGATTGAAACTCCTGCCTGTTTTAAAAGCTCAAAAATTTCAAGTTGAATCTCAGACAAATCTTGACATTCATCGATAATAATAAATGGGAATCTTTGTGCGATTAAATGCAATATATCAATTCTCTTCTGTAATACCTTATACGTCCAGTATTCTATATCTGAATATGTAACAAAGCCATCCTTAGCAAACTTTAATTTTCTTTCTATTAATGTACTAATTGTATATGCATTATTGTCAATCTTTACTTTGTCATTGGTAGGCAATAATTCATCATTTTTATCAAATGTATAATCTAATATTGAAACACTTTTATAACTATAATTTTTTATCCACGGACCATGATTTCCTTCTTGAATTAATTTATGAGTGTAGTCATTGTTTTGCCCAATAAAACCGGTAACTTCTTTAGCAAATGGATGAAAAATATATGCATGTATCCAACTATCAATCGTTCCGACAAAGTGAGGGTAACCAACAGACTTTTCTTCAAGATAGTAATTTGCTCTATTCTTTATTTCATCCGCAGCATTATTTGTAAAAGATAAAAATGCTATACCACTGGCTTTAGAAATCCAATTGTTTATTTCATAGGCAAATTTTAGACTAACAGAATGAGTTTTACCACTACCCGGACAGGCACTAAGGAAACAACCATAGTTTAATGGTTGTAATACAAAATCAGCTTGTTGTGATGAAGTATTTAGTATATCTTTATGTTTTAAAACGGATTGTATCAAATCAATTTTATTCGTTTGGTTTTTCAACAGTACTTGATTTGCCAGCTGTATTCACTCCCTTTTCTTCAAGTTTACATGCCCATAAAATTGCATTTTCAATATATTTAGGTACAGTGAAATCAATATCATCTTTTGCGAGTTTATAGGCCAATTGTTGTGAAAAAATACCTTTACCGCAAATCCTAGAATCATCTATTCTGTCCAATAAATATTTAGCCATTTTAGCTTTTTCACTATCAGCGGCACTTGGAAATAGTTTCATATTCTCCTTAATTTGTTTTTTTATAGACCCTTCAGTTTCTATGATATCAAGAAGGATATTGGACATTATAGAAAAGTTTTCCTCGTGTAGAGCTAGATCATACTCAAAGGTTTTCAAATTACTAAATAAACGGCAATACTCACTTTTATTTATATTTGTTTGTTGCTTTAAGGCTGAATTATTGCAATCACATTGGTTTTCATAAAAAGGGGTCGAATCCTTTACAGGATCACAGTCTGTAATTCCAGCACATCTAATAGGGATTCCTTCTCCACTTTTTTCTGCATTTATAAATAACTGAAAGAATGAATCAAAATATATGCCTCCCATATTTATTATTGAAACACTATACTCTTCTAATGAGTACTCTGAAATTTTATCTTTTGAGTCTAACTTTTTGTGTAAAACCCTTTTTGCTAACTCCGGAACAACTAGTGCCTCTGCAATCCCCTCAACTAGAATTATACCTCTTGCAAAAAGTAAAGTTGATTTAGTAATATCCATCCATCTCTGTAAAAAGAACTGTTGCTTTGGTTTTAGCCCCACATTCTTTAAGGGTACTATAACGGGACTTCTATTTAATTCATTTTTATTAACAACAAGCATATTATCAAAATCTATTGAAGCAGCTATTGTAGGGGAATGTGTAGTAACTATGACTTGAATCCCTTTAATCTCTGCTTGTTTCTGAATATATTCAAGAAGTTTTGTCTGAAGTTGTGGATGAAGGTGAGCTTCAGGTTCCTCTATAAGTAAGATTTCATT
The DNA here is from genome assembly GCF_900162615.1 of Virgibacillus proomii. Taxonomy (NCBI): domain Bacteria; kingdom Bacillati; phylum Bacillota; class Bacilli; order Caryophanales; family Bacillaceae; genus Virgibacillus; species Virgibacillus proomii. Next base: position 1,100,533 of record NZ_FUFN01000009.1, read on the forward strand.
AGATATCTCTTGTTTACTTACGTCTTCTAATTCAGCAAGAACTGTTGCCAAATATAATAAATTGTTATAGCCCAGACTATTCTCAGACAGTTCTCTATAACTATCTATTGACGTGCTATCATCCAAAAATGGATAAAACAATAACTTTAGATTCTCAATAATTCTTTCAAATCGCGTATCTGAAAATGAAATACTGATATCTTGAGCGAGATTTTCTCCCAATGCCTCTACTAAACGTGATTTAATGTTAGTTTTTGCTTTTACAATTAATTCATCTTTTAACAGTTGTTGATTGTTTTGCTTAACCGTATCAACTAAACGTTCCTTTGCAGTATTTTCTGGGTCTATTTTTGTAATTAACCGGGATAATCTAGATCCCCTTACGTCTCTAAGACGATGCTCTGCATCTCTTAATGGCGGTAAATATGTACATTTAATAGATTTATATGTATCCCACTCAAAACTGCTACTAGATGAATTTCCGCCCCATATCTCTTTTTTGTAGTGTTTATTTTGAGTTGTTTTATTCTGTACTTTTAAGTGTAAAGTTGCTGTACTTAAATCCTCCGTTTTTAACCAAGGTAAATATGCAACTTGTTCAATAGACCTCATTTCAGAAAACTCTATATCTATTCGAAAGCTTACACTAGATTCATTATTCCCTTCATTACCAAATGAGTGCCAAAAGTCTCCTCCAGAAACCATTGATCTGCCAAACTCATCATCATTTAGTATTAATCGAATCGCATCAACGATTGCAGATTTCCCACTTCCATTTTCCCCTAAAATTACTGTAAGACCTTTATTTAACGGGATTTCTGTTTTTTCGTTAAAACACCGAAAGCCATCGATAATTAGTTTAGATATGTACACTATACTCCTCCTTATTTCTCAAGTAATAATGCTAGAAAGGCCTTTACTTTAATCCCATAATAGTAACTAACCAACCCAACATTGTAAAAAGTTTTTAAAAAAATGCCAGTCACCGATAAAAGTTTTTACCTAACTTTTCTTAAAATGACTGACATTCGCTGTGATAATCTATATTCATCTTTTGATTCTGTTAATCGTTGTATATCTCTATCCTTTACTTCCGTCTACCTTGCTTGACCTAGTTGATGATAATATACTCTTTTCTCAAAGAACTTTAAAAATCTATTGTTACATTACAATTCCGAACGCAACGTCTTATAAACATCCGCTGCAATAAATGCATAGACAGTTTTAAAGTACGAATCGTCAGATCCAATCAATCTTTGATACGCTTCCGTATTCTTCGTGTACTCATCCATTACTCGATCAAGAAATACATCTTTAAACAAGCTATTTTCAAACATTTCTTGGCTATTATTTTTAGCCATGTTTACTATTTTTGCATCCACTTCTTGAGTAAATGCCTTGTGCAATGTTTCCACAATTACTCGATCTTGTGGCGAAAAGTTATCTGGGAACCGTTTGTTAATTCGATGGATAATCTCTTCTAAGGAATCACGTTCTTCTACTGGCTTGACATTAGCATTAAATTCTTCAGGGTGTTTTAATTCCCCACCCTCTTCATTTTCAGCAACAAGCATGATTTCGCCTTCAAAATCCTTTTGCAGCTTATAATATTCAAGCTTTACTTTATCTGCAATATCCACCTTTTCACGCTTTTCTCTAGGGATAAACTTTAATAAATAACCTGTGTAAATGTTTTCTTCTAGTAATTCCATATCAAATGTACGATCTAACTGTGCAACATAGTTGTACCATTTACCAAAGTTACGTAATGTCACTCTGAATTCATATTGGGTATCTTCTGGTAAGTCTTCATAACGCTGAATGACAGGCTTGAATAAACTAGATAGGCGACCTAATAAACGCTCATCTTGTTTCTTTTGTGCTTGTTTCACTAATTTCATCACTTGTGCAATATCATCGTCATTATACAATGCAAATTTACGTAATTTACTTTGTGTGTCGTATATTAAATTTAAGTTTACTTCTTCTTTTAATGTCGTCACTTCATAGAAAGGTTGGAATGCTTCTAATATCTCTTCTTCTGTGTTCACAAAATCTAAGATAAATGTATCTTTCTTTCCTTGCATCGTTCTATTTAAACGGGATAGTGTCTGCACTGCTTTCACGCCACGTAATTTTTTATCAACAAACATCGTATGAAGTAATGGTTCGTCAAAACCTGTTTGATATTTTTCTGCAACTATTAATAAATTAAAGTCGTCCCCATGAAAAGTTTCTTTTAATTGATTTTCTTTTATCCGCTCGCCATCTTTCGTTACGTTCATACTCGATTCAGTATATTCATTGCCATCATCAGTGACAGTTCCCGAAAAAGCAACAAGGACATCTAGGTCTATGTATCCTTTTTCTTTAATATAAGCTTTAAATTCTTTCATATATCGAACAGCATGGAGACGCGACGGGGTAACAATCATCGCCTTCGCTCTACCACCGATCGCTTTTTTCGTTACTTCTCTAAACTGTTCAATCATTACTTCTGTTTTTTGTCGTAATACCCAAGGATGGAATGATTGATACCGGGCAATTGCTCGAACTGCTTCTGTTTTCGGTAATTCGGGATTTTCTTCTATTTCTTTTGCGATACGATAGGAAGTTTTATACGTCATATAGTTTTTTAATACATCTAAAATAAACTCTTCTTCAATCGCTTGTCGCATACTATAAACATGGAATGGTCTATAACTTCCATCCGCTTGTTTTGTACCGAACATTTCAATTGTTTTCTCTTTAGGGGTAGCCGTGAAAGCAAAGAAACTTAAATTATGATGTTGTCCTTGCGATAATAACGTTTGGACGAGTTGGTCTTGGTCATCTAAAGTTTGATTCTCAATATCTTCTTCAATTTCTTGATACTCTTTAAGCGATGCTTGTTTATCTGCTAGGGCTTGTTTTAACTTTTGTGCACTTCTACCAGTTTGCGAAGAATGTGCTTCATCGACTATGATCGCAAATCTTCTTCCTTCTACTACATCTACTTCTTGATAAATGACAGGAAACTTTTGTAGTGTTGTAATAATAATTTTCTTTTTATCATTAATTGCATTCTTTAAATCTTTAGATGTTTTATTATCTCCAATCGCTTCAACTTGTCCTGTCGTATGTTCATAACTCGTAATCGTATCTTGTAACTGTCGATCTAATACTGTTCGGTCGGTAACAATTATAATAGATGAATAGATTGGATTGTTCTCTCTATCATGTAAAGAAGCTAAATGATAGGCTAACCATGCGATGCTATTCGATTTCCCTGAACCTGCCGAATGTTGAATGAGATAGTTTTTCCCTGAACCATGCTCTTTTACATCTTGTACTAACTTATTTACTACATCTAATTGATGATAACGCGGGAAAATTAAAATGTTCTTTTTCACTTCGAAATTCATGAACCGTTCCAAAATATCCATGAATTGGTTCCTATGCAATACTTGTTCCCATAAATATGCTGTCGGGTATCCTTCTTTATTATGTGGGTTTCCTTTACCACCAACTTTTCCTGCACCATTTGAGCCTTGATTAAAAGGTAAAAAGTATGTTTTGTTTTTCACTAGTTTTGTCGTCATATACACTTCAAAATGATCGACAGCAAAATAAACTAAAAATCGTTTATTAAATTGAAAAACAATTTCACTTGGATCACGATTCGTTTCAAATTGCAATTTTGCATGTTCGACATTTTGTCCTGTATATTGATTTTTTAATTCTAAAGCGACAAGAGGAATGCCATTTACAGCTAATACCATATCGATTGTGTTTCGATTTTTGCTACTGTATGCAAACTGACGAATACATTGAAAACGGTTCGATTCAAACTGTTTAATATTTTCATAGCTTAAAGAAGAAACTGGTCGAAAATAAACAACTTTAAAAGACACACCACGATCTTTGATTCCTTTTCGAAGGACATGCAAAAGACCATGTGAATTTACTTCTTCATTAAATCGCTTTAAAAATTTGGTTTCTGCATCGGTACGGTAAATTTTTTCATAGCGCTTCCATGATTTTGGTTGCGTTTCACGAATAAATGACAATAGAACAGGAACATCTAACCCTTGTTGCGGATCGTAGTTTGTATCTATGAAGGCAGCCGATTCCCAGCCACCTTCATTTGTTAAGCTCGTTTCAATATCTCTTTCAAAACGATCTTCTTTGTTTTCAAGCACGTTCTTGCCCCCTCAAACTTCTCTTTTTCCAGTTACATATTCATAGATGAGAGATTTTTTATAGTTTTCTAGTTCTTCGATTGCCTTTACTTTTTTTGTGATTAATTTATCTATTTGTTTTATTTTATAGTTTAAATAATTTACTATTTCTAATTGTTCTTCTAAGGGTGGAACTGCAATTGGATAATTCATTATAAAATTTGTGGATACCCTTTGTAATCCGGCAACTCCAGTCATACTTGAAGAACCATATTGTATAAAGATGTCATTTCTTAAAAAATAAAACAGAAATTCTTGAATTACTCCCTTATCTTTGTTTCTTAATACAAATATTTCGGATGTGCCAAATCCAGTCTTATTCAGAAGGTTTTTAGCAACTGCGATATTACCATTTTCAAAAGATGGTCTAACTTTTGCTATTACAATGTCTCCCTCAGCAAAATACGTATACTTATTTTCTAGTTTTTCTGTTTTATCTTTTTCTGTATTTATTATAAATCCATTTTTTAACTTATTCATTGGTAAAAAAGTTGCTTCGCTAGGCAATTTACATAAATGCTCATGTTTTGATGGGTCTATTTCTACATGGTATTTTATTTTTGATAAAGTCCAATGTTTTGGATGATATTTAATCTCTTCTCTATCAACACTTTCCATTTCAACATCTGATTTTAAACCTTTTGTAACTGTTTCTGTAATAATAGATTGTTTATATCTTTTAAATTCTTCAATTGATAGTTTTGTTTCATTTATTATGCTATCTATTTTCTTAATAATAGTATCCAGTTTCTTCCCAATTTTTACTTGCTCGTCAATATCTGGAATTGGTATTGAAATATTCTTCATTTTATCCCATCTTGTGGACCATAGATCTGCAACAATCCCTGAACCCCATCTATAAAATTCTTCTGCAAATGAATAGTTTTTTAATAAATACTTTGTATATTCTTTAGACATTGAATTAGAATAGATTACCGTATTAATTACTGATACAGACCCGTTTGAATACGCTATGCCAGCTGACATTTTTCTATCTGACCTAGAATTAATAACAAAATCATCTTTAAGGACTAATTTCCTGTTAATATGATCAGATGATTTCGCAGCAGTTTCTAATTGTGGAACAACTCCATCTTTAGTAACTGATAATGGCTCATAATCCAAATCTGAAACTTTTTCATTTCTTTCAATATAGTGTGCTCCGATTTTTGAAATTTCCCAATGCTTTGGTATCTCCCCAATCCACTCAACACCTGAGTCTTTCATTTCTCTAGTCAACGTTACTCACATCCTTGCTCGATAACGCTTGGAAGTTCGCAACAATCGATTCTTCTAATTTTTTAATTCTTTCAGCTATTACTTCAGAAGGTTCCGGTGGAGTAAATTCATAGAACAATCGTGTAAAAGGTATCTCATAACCAATTTTATCTCTCTTTCTATCCATCCATGCATCTGGGTTAAATGGTAATACTTCCCGTTCAAAATAGGCATCAATGTCTTCTTTTAATGGAATATCTTCTGTATCACGTAATTTCGTATCTGCTACAGGTTTATTTTTCTTCAAGATGACATTTCCATCTTCATCACGTTGCGGACTTTCTACCGTTACACGTGTATAGCCGAAATCCTCATTATCAAGAATCTTTGACTCTACTATTTTTTCACCTAATCTATATTCTTTATTATCAAATTCACCATATGCTTGCACAATCATATGTCTACATTCTTCAGAAATATCTACACGCTTTTCCCCAATATTCTTCCTTCGTTTTTCAAACGTTTTTGAAGCGTCTATTAGTTGTACTTTTCCTTCACGTTCGGGGGATTTGTTTTTTGTAATTACCCAAATATATGTTGATATCCCTGTGTTATAAAATAAGTCATTCGGTAATTGGACAATTGTTTCCAACCAATCATTTTCAATGACATATTGCCGAATACTGCTCTCTCCCCCACCTGGATTGCCTGAAAATAGCGCCGAACCATTATGAATAATCGCCATTCTTCCTGCCTCTTTTAGCTTTGAGATCCCATTTAATTGAAAGAGTAATTGGCCATCACTTATTTTCGGCAGTCCGACACCAAAACGTCCGTTTTCTCCTAATGCATGTTCAGCCTTTACAGCCTTTTGATCCCTTTTCCAATCGCTGCCAAAAGGTGGATTGGAAATACAGTAATCAAATTCATATCCATCAAATTGATCATTTGATAAAGTACTTCCTATTGCCATATTGTCTGGATTCCCGCCACGAATCATCGTATCTGCTTTAGCAATTGCATATGTTTCTGGATTTAATTCTTGTCCATATGTTCTTACTTCTGCATTTTCGTTAAAATCCCGGATGCGTTCTTGCATTGCTGATAACATTTGTGACGTTCCCATCGTTTGATCGTACACCGTTTTTACAACATCTTCTCCTGTTAGCGTATCTCTATCTTCAATTAAAAGTAAATCTGTCATTAAATAAATAATATCTCGACTTGTGAAATGTTCCCCTGCTTCTTCGTTATAACTCTCTGAAAATTTACGAACTAATTCCTCGAAAATATATCCCATATCTGTACTAGTTACTTTATCTGGACCAAGATATGATTCTTTTTTATTAAATTCTTGAATGACATGAAATAGCGCATCATTATCAGCTAATGTAGAAATTTCAACATCGAATTTAAAGTTTGCTAAAATATCTAGCATATTATCTGAAAAACTATTTAAATAAGCTCGGAAGTTTGTCTCGATATTTGCTGGATCTGCTAATAATGTATCAAATGTATATACGCTAGTATTGTAGAAGGAATAACCCGATGCTTGTGTTAAAAAACGATGTCGAAAAACTTCATTCAAATCTTTACATTGCTCTGACGCTTTAAGCACTTTATCACGTGTTGGTAATAACGTATCGTGCAATCGCTTAATTACGGTCATGGGTAAAATCACTTTTCCATATTCGTGTGGTTTGTATAACCCTCTTAATATATCAGCAACGTTCCAAATTAAATTGGCCTGTTTTTGTACATTTATCGTCGTTTGTGCATTACGTTGTTTTTCTGTCATGATGTAACTTCCTTTCTCCGTCCTGTAACTAATTATCTACATATATATTACCATATTTCATTTAAAGTCATGATAATGGAATAGAACACCTATAACGAGAATAAAACCAATAGTAATTAAGTATAAATAAATTCTATATCAAACATTAAAAGAAATGTTTCTATTTATGATTGAAAGATTGAATCTAGAATAGTAGATCAATTATAAGAATATGCTTATAATTTGTCGAACCAATCTTTCTCCCCATTTGGTTTGATGCACCTAAAATCTCTATCTGAAATTTGAAGGTGAATTAGTGCACTGTCAAATTGACGGGAGAGAAAACGAAGAAAAGGCACAAATCCAAACTACATAGTAGTCAAAGGAATACACGAGCCAATTATTGCTGAAGATACTTCGGATAAGGCAAACACATTAATGAAGCAACGTCAACAGGAGCGCCACGACAATATACTGAGAACATCCCATTAACATCAATTGCAAAATGTCCAGAATGTGGATCATATATGGCAAGCGCTTCGGTTCCAGGCATAAAGATGGCACTAAATTACGTTATTATGTTTGCGGTCGCTATCATAACGGTGGAAAAGCAGTATGCAATCCTAACACTGTTAACGCTAGTGTTAGAACAATCAGTATATGATAGGCTTGCTAAAACTTTACAATCCGATTCCGTCATTGATGCAATCACAGATTCAATAAATAAGCAAATTGCTAAACAATATACTAAAAATGTTACTAGTGTTGAAGCTAGTATGATAAAAACGTATAGCTGAATTAGAGTCTCAAAAGAAAAGGATTCAGGATAGTGTAATGACTGGATCAGGATTTTACACATCTGAAGAAGCTAAAGAAAGATTTGCTGAACTCCGTATGGAAAAAACTGATTTAAAGGATTCATTAGCAAAGCTACTAAGTGAGCAAAAAGTGAATGATATTCTGGTAAAAGAGGTCAGTACAGATTTTATACGCGAGCAACTTAAAGAATTCCTAGAACTCAAAGATCGATTAAATGTAATAAAGTTCAGACAACTTCTTGCAGCATCTATCAAAAGAATTGATATTAGCAATAAAAAGCTAAAAGATATTCAATTTTATTTTATTGCACATATCCCAGAAAGTAGGAGTCCTAGCGACTCCTACTTTCTGGGATATGGTTACAAACAACTCCCATCTTACTTCGGGGATTATATTTTAAAGAAAACCACTACCTATTTGTGGTACGGTTCTCCCCGATTAATCCGAAATGCTCTATACACCTGCTCCAACAGAATGAACCGCATCACCTGATGCGGAAAGGTCATTTTTGAAAAAGATAGAGCTAAATCACTACGTTTTTGTACCTCTGCACTGATTCCAAGCGACCCGCCAATGACAAAGGCTATTTTGCTTTTCCCATAGGTGGCGAGCTCATCCAATTTGCTGGCAAATTGTTCTGAAGTGAGCATTTTGCCGTTAATTTCTAACGTAATGACATATGTATCTGGTTGAATATGACTTAAAATGCGTTCGCCTTCTTTTTGCTTAACATCTAACATTTGCGCTTCACTTAGGTTTTCTGGTGCTTTTTCATCCGCCACTTCAATGATCTTTACTTTTGCGTATGTGCTTAAGCGTTTTAAATATTCTTGTATGCCTTGCTTCAAGTACTTCTCTTTTAATTTTCCTACTGATACAATCGTGATTTTCATTATGTATGACGTCCTTCACAGATCTCGTTTTTCCTTAGTTTACCACAATGCAATTGTATCTTTAATCCAATCTAATAAATTTAAGCCCTGTATAAAATGATTCTTTCTGCTAAAGAAGAGAGAATACTTTGCCTCGAATCAAGCTAAGTACAGCCCAAAGGCCCCTATCACATCATTCATTAAGTATTAGCTTTACAAAGACAATCCCACCACGATATACATAGCAAAGATAAAGACTACGCTACTTGTCACAAGAATTCCAGTTGCCGTTTTTGAAAGCCTCTTTACCTGTTTCCCTTTATACCAACCGGAGAATTGAAACTTGTTTCGATAAAGACTTGGCGATAAGCCAAGTTTTTCTAAACATAAACAAACCGAACAATTATAGAATAATTGTTCGGTTTTTGCTATTTCGTATTTGCTTATGTCCCTGCCCCTTTTTCGTTACTCGATTTTTTAAATTCCCTATTGAAGATCTCTCCCCACAATTTCACCATCTAAAATCTCAACTATTCTCATTTCCTTATCGTTTTTAAACCCTTCGAAATAAAACTTTGACTTCTTGTGCAAAATCGTGTACATTACTAATGTACGAACGTTAAATAAAAATATTTTATTATTATTCGGATTTAGAGGTGTAAAGCATGGAAAATGTATTTGATTACGAAGATATTCAATTAATTCCTGCAAAATGTATTGTTAGCAGTCGTTCAGAATGTGATACAAGTGTCACCTTAGGAGGGAATACGTTTAAATTACCTGTCGTTCCTGCAAATATGCAAACAATCATTGATGAAAAAATTGCGATCATGTTAGCTGAAAATGGCTATTTTTATATTATGCATCGTTTTAAACCAGAAAAGCGTATCGACTTCATAAAAGATATGCGAAGTCGTGGACTCATTGCATCCATTAGTGTTGGTGTCAAGGAAGAAGAATATGCGTTTGTTGAAAAGCTGGCAGAAGAAAAGCTGGTACCAGAATATATTACGATCGATGTTGCCCATGGGCATTCGGATTTGGTTATTAATATGATTAAGCATATTAAAAAATATTTACCAAACAGTTTTCTTATTGCTGGAAACGTAGGAACGCCGGAAGCTGTGAGAGAACTGGAAAATGCCGGTGCTGACGCAACCAAGGTCGGTATTGGACCAGGAAAGGTATGTATTACGAAAATTAAAACTGGCTTTGGTACAGGGGGCTGGCAATTGGCAGCTCTCCGCTGGTGTGCAAAGGCAGCAAGTAAGCCAATTATTGCTGATGGTGGAATTCGTACACATGGCGATATTGCCAAATCGATCCGTTTTGGAGCGTCCATGGTAATGATTGGTTCTCTTTTTGCCGGACACGAAGAATCACCAGGTGAAACGATTGAAAGAGATGGAAAAATTTTGAAAGAATATTTTGGATCTGCTTCCGAATTTCAAAAAGGTGAAAGAAAAAATGTCGAAGGTAAAAAAATGCTTGTAGAACATAAAGGTTCTTTAAAAGACACATTAAGGGAAATGGAACAGGATTTACAATCATCTATTTCCTACGCTGGCGGAAAAAAACTGGAAGCGATTCGCAATGTGGATTACGTCGTGGTAAAAAATTCTATCTTTAACGGCGATAAAATTATTTATTAAATACGTGTTCAAAAAAAGGATTGAAGGTCGGTTATGACCCAACGTCAGAACAAAAGCTAGCAGTGATTAGTAACGTACAAACGGCGGATCTTCTGACGGGATAAAGTGAAACTTCATTCCATGGTACGCCTTTCACGGAATGTTTAGAACCTTAATGGTATGATCTAAAGACCCTTGAACGAATCGGGCATTTAGGTGTCGTTTTTCCAATTTAGACTTCATCGCATTTTCTAAAATCTTGAAGTTTGTAGTCTTGCAGCACCTTACATCGAGTAATGCTTCATTCAAGGGGAGTGCTTTTCTCCTTGAAAAACCGCGGTGTATTGCTGGCGGAGCTTCTCTGTCCTTGAGAAACCGGAATGTATTGCTGTCGTAGCCTTCCACGTCCTTGAACAGTAGATCAAAGATGCTTTCTATACAAATTTTATAAATTCCTAAACAATAAGAAGCCTTAGCACAAAAAGTTGTGTCTGAGGCTTTTTTATGAGCATTGATTTACTATCGCTACATGATATGTTTTACCAAAACTTCGATCGCCAATTATATGGAATTTATTTCAAAGCTAAATACCAGTTACAGTCTATTTATTTGCCCTTTGTGCTAATTAAATTTCCTTTTGTCGCAATTCGTTCTTTTCCATCAATTGTACAAGTAATTAATGTTATTTCCGCTTGTCCTTTTTTATCTTCTAAAACCTGTACTTCTGTTGGTTCGATTACCTCGGATGAATTTACCTGGTATACAAAAGTCTGCTCTTTTGTATGTAATAACACTTCATCACCTTTAACAACCTCTGGCAGATTTCGAAAATGGCGATCTCCGCGATACCCGCGATGTCCAGCAATCGTAAAATTATTTTTACCTGGTGTTTGATTCGGCTTCATTTGCGTTAATGCAACACTTAAATTTTCATTCGTAGTCTCTGTTAACACTTTTTGTTTTAAATGGATGGATGGTATTTCAAGTTCTACTACCCCGTCTAATTCTTCCTTAGAAAATGGTAAATTATCAATAGATGATAAATCTACATCTTCTCCATCAGCGTTGGCAATCATAGCAAGCGCTTCTTCCAAAGCGGTTACTTCCTTTTGCTGTTTCCATTCATAATAAAATGGAATGGAAATTAGAACAAGCCCGATAAGTATAAATAAAATCCCTACCTTTATTTTTGTGTTTTTCACATCGACTCCCCCTTACAGCTACTTTCCAATCTCTGTTAATTCCTTTTCACTATTTACAAGATTTTTAATTCCTACATATCTGTTTACCCTATATCTAAGATGTGGTTAATAGAACAGAAGCATTGACAGCGGCACATCGCAAGAATAAAAAGCATTGTCTTTTTCAATAACAGAGAAGGTATGCAAGCGATACATCGTGGTTTTCGAGGATAAAGGTAAAGCTCTATTGCATGAGGATGTTTTGCTTAATCCGAGTTACTGAAAACATAATTTCCGTTGTTTGATTAACAATATTTTTATTAATTTCGATTTCTCTACGATTCATTTTTAAGAAGTTTTCTAGATGCTTATTTTAAAGGATAGAGCTATACAAATTCTTTACAAAAATGGACGATGGTATTGCCTTCATACAAGTTAAAATCGTATTCCGCTACAATTTCCCAAATATTACAAAAACCATAGTCGACCATACTTTACGTTTCATTACCGATTTCTTTTTTCAAGCACGGTATAGATCTTCTTCATAACTTGCTATATAATAGTAAAAATACGTAAATAAGGAGGGTTCCTAGTGCCAATTACAATTCCAAAGCAGTTGCCAGCACATGACATATTGGAAAAAGAAAATATTTTTATTATGGATACGGTTCGTGCTACAACAAAAGATATTCGTCCATTAAATATCGTGATTGTTAATTTAATGCCGGAAAAAGAACGTACGGAAACTCAATTGTTGCGGCTATTGGGGAATTCTCCCTTACAGGTTCTCGTGACATTTTTGCATACCGCAACACATGATTCAAAAACGGTTAGCAAGTCGCATTTGAAACAGTTTTATCATACGTTTGATGCTATTAAAGATAAACGGTATGACGGCATGATTATAACCGGTGCACCTGTGGAGTTGTTATCCTTTGAAGAAGTAAATTATTGGGAAGAGCTTCAAAAGATTATGGAATGGTCTAAAACGCATGTCAGCTCAAGCTTGCATATTTGCTGGGCTGCTCAAGCAGCGCTTTATTATCACTATGGAGTTGGGAAACATGAGCTTTCTGGCAAATGCTCAGGCGTATTCGCCCATCAGGTTTTTCATCCAACAGTAGAGCTGATTCGGGGCTTTGATGATGAGTTTTTAGCACCACATTCTCGTTATACTGGAACACCAATGAAAGCGATTCAGAATGATAATCGGTTAACATTGCTGGCTGCTACGAAAGAAAATGATCCGTTCATTATTATTTCAAATGATAAAAAGCATATTATGATAACTGGTCATTTAGAGTATGACAATGATACACTTGCTGAGGAATACCATCGTGATCGGAAAAAAGGATTGAACCCAGCCATTCCTAAAAACTATTTCCCAAATAACAATTTAGAAGAAGTACCATTAAATCGCTGGCGCTCGCATGCACATCTATTATTCTCTAACTGGCTGAACTACTATGTATATCAAGAAACACCTTATGTATGGGAATTGAGCTAGGGAATGACTTCAAGCTACTCGTTTTGCGACTATTATTCTCATGAATACGGAGAGCCGGTGTTGACTGATCGTAGAAAAGAAATCGAAATTTGCTTATACGCTCCAGTAATTAAGCTAGACGATGCTACTTTCAAAAAAGATATCCACCATGCAGAAACAGCTATGATTTCTTATATCAGAACAAAGGCTAAAATCGCAATGTTCTTGAAACATCGCGAAGTGTCTGTCGAAGTTTTCTCCTGTCCTTGAAAAAGAAGAACGCTTTTCTTATGCGATATATTGCTGACGAAGCATACTCTATCCTTGAAAAAGAATAACACTCTTTCTGCATGCGATGTGATGTGCTTAGTCAGGATGTATATCTATCTTGTTGACCAAAGAATCAGGCATTTAGGTGCCGTTATCCCCCTTCAACTTCTTCGTAATTTCTATAACTCTTGAAGTGGGAATCTTACGGCACCTTGCATGCAGGACAAATTTTTTAAAAGATTAGCTCCTACTTCATCTTACTTTAACTTTCCCTGCTAGCAGGGAAATTACTGCAGACAATGAAATTCAATGCGCTATTTTTATACGTCTTTTGAACATTCTCCTAAAAAAATTATTACCAGTAGTATGGTGGATAATAATATGGAGCTCCTAGTCCGCCTACTAATGATCCGGCTAACAGTCCGCCGGCTAACCCGCCAACAAATGGTCCAACGCCAAATCCAAATCCTGGTCCAAAGAAAGGTCTTGGACCAAAGAATGGCCTTGGTCCAAAGAATGGCCTTGGACCGAATATTGGTATGCGCCAGTCATCCCCTACATATTGCTCTTGATCAAAAGCTTGCAATTGGTGTTCATCTGTATAAAATGCTTGATCATGCGGATAATAATAATTTTCCTGCACATTAGCCACTTGATTCCATTCATTCATCTCATTCATCTCATTCATCTCATTCATCAAAATTCCCTCATTTCTTTTTATGCTATGTAATCACTATATGCATTTGCCTATATAAGTTATTGGGCGCTTATACCAATAATATGTAAAATATGTTAAGGGAATTTTGCCACTGCCATATCCATCCTCTTATTTTCTAAGTCATATACAACAGCACTTTAAAGCTTCTAAAATCCTGCTATATACTAAAACTATACAGGATCAAGTTTTAGAAGAAAAAAAGAATGGAAAAGGGAATTTAATCACTTTTGGAAACGGTTAGGATCATTTTAAGCTGAACCTCATATCTCCTCATTCCTGAAACTTGCAAACTTTTTTCTATTCTTATATCGATATCGATTTCTTCTACAACAAATACAGCGAAAAGCGTCCTTAGCGAAATGCGATACAGAAAATCACTACATTTACATTAAAATCGCATCATGCAGACAGCAAAGCAACAATCGTTCATCATTCAAGGAATTTCTCCAAAGAAAAAACGAATTAATCTTTTAGCATTACTAAGAAAGTACTACATTTCTCCAAAAAGAAGAAGAACCAAGTAAAACAGGGTTAATTGAGTCATATCCTGTATCTTTGATTAACATTGCCTATACTCGTTTATCAACTTGACGTAAATTATATAGCAAGTAATGTTTGCCGATGCTATAATTTGTAAAGGAGAGTGACCTACCCTATATAGCCCTATTTAATTCATTTAAAATAGGGAAACCTTTTAAATAGGTAGGACCCATCTTGATAATTTATAAGCTTTCATTGCAAAAAGGAAAAGAGGATTAGCATGTCAGATCTAGGGAGTCTTGTTACACAATACGGCTATATTGGAATATTTACTGTTCTCGTCTTAGGTATTATCGGACTTCCCCTGCCTGATGAGGTACTACTCACATACGTAGGCTATAGTGTGTATTTAGGCAGAATGTCACTAAAGTATTCCATTTTCATTGCTATTTTAGGCTCTATCATCGGAATTTCTATTAGCTATTTGCTGGGAAAGAAGCTAGGAATTCCGTTTATTAAACGATTTGGCCCAAAATTACGTATAAAAGAAAAAAATATTATTTGGGCTCAAAATAAGTATAAAAAGTATGGGGGATTTTTTCTTCTAATTGGTTATTTTATCCCTGGAGTCAGACATATAACTGCCTATTTAGCTGGTATATCCAATTATCGTTATTCGTATTTTGCCATCTTTGCCTATTTAGGTGCTGTTATCTGGGCATCTGCGTTCATTATTTTAGGAACAATATTAGGAAATAACTGGGAAATTATTGAACGGGTATTCTATCATGCTTCGAAAGCATTTTGGATTTTGCTTTTTATCGTTCTCGTATCCATCTATATAATAAGATCAAAAAAGAAATCAAAAACGTGAACTAATTAAGAAATAAAAGTCTTTCCCCATATTTTATTTCTTCTCCTACAGTCACATTTGTCGCGAATTGAAGGTGTTCATTTTCCATTAACAAAATGACTGTGGAACCGAATGAGAAATAAGCTAACTCATCTCCTGGTTCTAGCTCTTTTGATTGGTTCGTAAGGTGGATACTATTCACATTTAATGCTCCAACTTTAACGACTGCAATATTTTGGAGCTCACTCTCTATTTCTGTAACCGTTCGGCGATTCGTTGAAAGCGGTTTGTTGCCGTATTTTATTCCAAGCGAATTAACAGGATAGGATTTTCCACCTAGGGTCCAGCTGTTCGTAATCCTCCCTTTTACAGGACTATGAATTCTATGATAATGATGAGGAGATAAATATAAAATGATATATTTACCTTTCTTATAGGTTGCTGCTATCTCTTCACTACCTAGCATTTCTTCTAAATTTAGTTGTCGATTTTTTACCTTATATTTTTCCACCTCACTTACAGATCCAAAAGCACTAACTACACCATCTACCGGGCTAACGATTACATGCTTATGATTATCAATAGCTCTTATCTCCGATTTTAGCTCTCTAGTAAACAAATGCTGAAGGCTATGGTATTCAGACAACGGTAATTTCATTTCTGCCTGGTTGATATGATAAACTTTTACAAACAACGGAATGAAAATGCGACTCCATTTAGACGTTGTCACACGTATAAGTAATCGGGACATAAAACGATTTCCAGTCAATTCTACAAATATCTTAAAAAGCCACTTAAGCAATGATTGAATCCTCCTATATAAAATAAATTATCTGTGATACTCTTCTCTAAATATAGTATAATTGGCTTTGACATCTGAGTAAATGGTATGCTTATTATAAACTATTTACCTATGAACCTGTTCAAAAAGCGTGGTAAAAATGACATAGACAGTTTTGTCAGCTTGTTTCTTATGCTACACTTGTCTTGTACTTCGTAATGTTGTTAGAGATGGCGGCTCACCGATAAAGTTTTACTCATGTATCCAAATGTATGTGTAAAAAGCACGCTGGAAACGTCTTTTCAGTATGTTTAGGACATAAACATTCGCTGCGAGTCAGCAATGAAGGGATTGGCTTGGATGAGGACGTATCAACAGATCAACAAAAGCCATATCAATTTGATTTTTTTCGTCCTTTTTATCCCCCTTTTTGCACACATACATATACTATAACAATAGATTTTTAGGGGGGCAAAATGAATATAAAAAAACAAATACCAAATATGTTTACATTAGGAAATTTATATTGTGGTTTTTTATCAATTGGTTATGCTGCCAACAACCAATATAAAAATGCAGCTGTACTTGTTCTTATCGGGATGATGTTAGACAGTATGGATGGTCGGATTGCCAGAATGTTACGAGTTGAAAGTTCTCTAGGGAAAGAGTTAGATTCTTTAGCTGATATTGTAACTTTTGGCATAGCTCCATGCTTCTTAGTATACTATACGATATTCTCTAATAGTGGATGGCTTGGCTTTGCGGTCTCTGGATTATTCCCATTATTTGGGGCGTACCGATTAGCTAGATTCAATATTACATCAGATAATGATTCTATTAATCATTTTGTAGGTGTACCAATTACCGCTGCCGGGGGAATACTAGCGATATTAACTTTATTTAATGAACAAATTCCTAGTATTGTAACAACTGTTATTTTCACTGCACTGTGCTTCTTAATGGTAAGTACAATCAAAATACCAAGCTGTAAACAAATCCCCTTACCTAGATATGGTACCATTGTAACCATCTTCTTGGGGGCATTGTTAGTTATCATTAATATTGAAGCACATGGTAGATTTCCTTATTTACTCTATGTCGCAACACCTCTCTACCTGATATATGTGGCGTATCGTTTTTTCAAAATCAAAGAAATCAGATAAAAGGAAACTTCTTAACCGTAGTGGTCTTCCTTCATCCACTACGGTTAAAATTTTAACAAAAGTACTATAATCGTAACGCCTTTGAATTCTACAGCTTGCATATTGAGTTTTTTCAGCTTCATTTTTAGCTGTGGAATAACTATTTTCTGTTTCAGTGAAACGTTTACCATGCTGTTTTTTGGACTTTGGGTATATTTAAGTAAACAACAAATATCCCCACCACTTTGAACTAACTCTTGTTAAGCAGATAGATACGAAATCTTTTAGCAGATGATATGAAAACTGCTGGTTATTAAGTCACCTGGGTTCTTGTCCATGCATCATAGGGTAATAAGGATAATTCCTATGCATCGATTTTCTCCAGTTTTTCCGCCCATCGTTTCTTCATCACTGCAATAGAGGATTTATGGACAAATAATGAAATACAACTACATCGATTCAAACAAATGATGAAGCATGCGATCTTTATCCGTAAAAAATTGCTCCATTATTTTATAATGACTTGTTTTTTCCAATGTGGTTTCCTGCATGCCAGCTTCTGTCAACTCAAAAATGAGTGCATGTGGATATGTCATCAAAATAGGCGCATGGGTAGAGATAATAAACTGGAACATGCTTCTACAAGATCGTGAATTCGCTGCAGCATTGACATCTGCCTTAATGGAGACAAGGCTGCTTCTGGTTTATCTAAAATGTATAGTCTATTTCCTTGGAATCGGTGGATAAATGCTGCCAAGAATGCTTCGTCATGTGATTCCATTTTATTTCGAAAAATCATGCTCTGCCAATGTCTCAGCGATTTGGTCCTCGATCGCCATGATATGTTTACTTGATCCAAGATAGTTATTTATCATGATCGAAAAAATAATTGGGTGTTGATCCTTTGTCATTACATAACCGGATAGTGTTGACATACCTGTTAATGAGCCTGTCTTTGCCATCACATTGGATTTTGCAGGTCCCGTTTTCATGCGCTCACGGAGGGTGCCGCCAACGAATCTGTCGGATTCCCCGGCTACCGGCAGGGATTGTTTAAATACTTTAAACCAAGGTTTATGTTGCGCATGATAAAGTAATTGGGTAAGCGCATTTGCTGGGATCATATTTTTATGTGACATCCCAGATCCATCGCGTAATAGTATGGATGTTGGATCGATTCCCATGTCAGACATGACTTGTTCTATAGCTTCTATTCCTTTTTCCCAGCTGCCTTCATTATGCATCACTTTTCCCATTTCTTTCGTAAGTACTTCACCATGTCCATTATTACTTAGTTTCATAAATGGAATAAGTAATTCTTTTAACGGTATTGATTTTTTTATAGCTAGCTTATTCGCTTTTGTAGGCGTTTTCCCCCGAGTGGGTTTAGAATGTCCAATAAAAGAGATACCTGCTTCGTTAAGAGCTACTTCAAACACATCTAATACATACCCTGTTGGTTCCCAAATGGATATCCAATCTTTTGCATTCGAACCATTTACCGGCATCGTTCCTTCAACGACAATCGTATTCGTTCCATGTTTTCGTTCAATAGAAATATCCTTTTTCCCATCCTTATTTATCATTTTTGTGTTATTCACGATGTTTACATAATCGGTTTTAGGCGTTATACGTAGTTTTGCTTTTCCTTCAGCTGCTTTCCTAGGAAGCACCTCGACAATAACCGTTCCAGCGTCATAATCTTCATTTGGAGAAAGGGTTAAAGCCGATACTTGTGCTCCAGTATAAACAGATTCATCTGACCAATTTAAATCTTGGGATAGACGAATATCATCATACCATGTGTCATCGCCAATAAGATTGCCTTTTATTTTTCGAATTCCCTGCTTTCTTAAATCACGAGCAAAACGTTGTAAATCTTTCGCTAATAGGGTCGGATCTCCTTTTCCTTTTACATATAAGTTTCCATGTAGTACATTACCTTTCACTTTCCCATTCGTTAGTATTTCAGTTGAAAATTGATAATCCTCACCCAGTACCTCCAATGCTGATACTGCAGTGAGCAGCTTCATATTGGATGCTGGATGTAATCGACTAGATGCATTCTGCGAAAATAACAGTTTTCCTGTGTTCGCATGCATAACGCTAACAGCTGTTGACGTTCCAGCTAAATGCTTATTCATCAGGATGGCTGATAGTTTTTCCTCTAACGAAGCATTTTCAGTTATTGTTTCTTTGTCTATATCTTTTGTTGCTGTCACGAGCAATGGATTATTTTGATTCAATAACGAAATTATAACGATAACAGAAATAACCAAACATAAATATCTTTTCCTTATCACGCTATTCCACTTCATAAGCATGTCCACACCTTTTACTTTAATTTTTATCATTATATTGTAAGATTTGGATAATATACGGGTTAGCCTTGAATTCCTTCTATTTAAAAAGAACAAAAATTAGGATGGTGTAACGATAGTGGCAAGCTCATGTAGACCCGTTTAGTTTTTGGAACAATCATTTGCTTCGTCTTATGGAACAATTTAAAATGTCTATCATCGAATAGCTTTATTCTTAACTTTGTTCTAGTCACTTATCATTAGATGCCTGAGTTCAAGTTAGGTGCCCTATCAAAGCAATATCTATAGCTTATGTCTTCTCCGATAGAGTTATGAATGTGTTTAACCTATTTTATGTCTGAAAAACGTTTTGTAACGTTACTATTTCTTTTTAATACATTTAACCAAAGCTAGAAGTGCTCATTTACCGACATACAAACTGGGGAACTTTTGACTAGATAAAGCGTAGCTTCATTCATGGAAGGGTTTCCCTCCTTGAATATTAAGCATTTAGGAGAGATGTTTTTCTCCATATCCCCGTCAAGATAATTAACAAACATGCCTCTAAAACAGGGGCATGACCAGAACCTGAGCCGCAAGCCGCTTTTAGTCGGCTTTTCTTTCGATTCGAGCCGATGTTGACTTATCGTATAGGTCTGTGTTCATTTATTATAAAGAGTAATGAAAATAAATAAAGCCCAATGGTCATATAACCAAAAGGTTATTTCCATCGGGCCTTTTCTTTTACTTAAGAGATATTTTTACGTTTAGATAAGATGAGAATACCTCCAAAAGTGATTAATGAGATACCTAAAATGATCATATAACGTAACCATTCTTCTCCAGTTTGTGGAAGTTTGTCGTTAAACTGCTGTACCGGTTTATCTAGGTTCTGCTTGTTATCATTGTTTGTGTGAGTTGTATCCGTATGTCCATTGTTATTTTTCTCATCATTAGATACTGGTTCATCTGGAATAAGTGTATTTTCTACCGTTAGTTTAAGTGTCTCCTTCTGACTAAATTCAATCGTAAAAGGAATTGGCGCTTTATCTAGCTGGTAGTGAGTTGGTGCTTTGGTTTCGACAAACTGGTACTTACCTGGTCGCAGGTCTTCTACAACGATTTTGCCTGCCTCATTCGTTGTTAGACCTTCTTGAAGGGTGTTGCCTTCTGCATCTTGCAGTTCGAATACGGCACCCTCTAGTGTCTTATCTTTGTTATCTTCATCAACTTTTACAAGTTCGATAGACCCTGGAATTAGCTCATTTTCTACTTGCACCTTAACTACCCTAACATCTGCTTCCATTTTGCTTTTCTCAATCGTAAATTTAATTGGAGTTTCGTCTAGTTGATAATGCTTTGGCGCTTTTGTTTCCACGAATTGATACATGCCCGGTTTCAGATTTTCAACAACAATTTTACCTTCCTCATTCGTTGTTAAACCTTCTTGAAGGATATTACCTTTTGCATCTTGCAGTTCAAATTCGGCTCCTTCTAGTTTCGTTGCCTGGTCGTTTCTGTCAATTTTGGTAAGTTCCACTTTACCAGTAGTCAACGTATTCATTGCAGTTAATCTTAATATCTCTTTCTGACTCGTTTCAACATCAAACGCGATTGGTTTAGCATCTAGCTGGTAATGAGCTGGTGCTTTGGTTTCAACAAACTGGTACTTGCCTGGTCGCAGGTCTTCTACAACGATTTTGCCTGCTTCATTCGTTGTTAAGCCTTCTTGAAGGGTGTTGCCTTCTGCATCTTGCAGTTCGAATACGGCACCCTCTAGTGTCTTATCTTTGTTATCTTCTTCAACTTTTACAAGTTCGACAGACCCTGGAATTAGCTCATTTTCTGCTTGCACCTTAACTACCCTAACATCTGCTTCCGTTTTGCTTTTCTCAATTGTAAATTTAATTGGAGTTGCATTTAACTGATAATGATCCGGCGCTTTTGTTTCCACGAATTGATACATGCCTGGTTTCAGATTTTCAACAACAATTTTACCTTCCTCATTCGTTGTTAAATTTTTTTGTATAACTTCATCTTTTTCATTTAAAAGATTGAACACAGCACCTTCTAATGAAACTTCTTCCTGATCCTTGTCAACCTTTGTTAGCTCTACTTTACCCAGAATAAGTTCATTCATGGCTTCTACAGTTACTGCCTTTGTTTTTCCAGGTTCTATAGTAAAGGGAATTGGTTCCTTGTTAAGCAAATAATATGCTGGTGCTTTAGTTTCGATAAATTGATACTTGCCTGGCTGAAGATTAGAAACAAAGATTTTCCCATTCTCATCTGTCCTTAATAGCGGATAAACAACAGATCCATCTTCACGTTCTAATCGAAATTCTGCATCTTTTAGAACTTGATTCTCACCATCTTCAGCAAGTTTTGTTAATTCCACCGAACCAAGTTTTATATTCTCTGCTGTTAATGTAAGAACTTCTGTTTGTTTTTTACCGATTGTAAATGGAATTGGCTCCGTATTGAGTTGGTAACCATTAGGGGCTTTTGTTTCTATAAACTGATAATCTCCAGGTTCCAAACCATCCTTGTAAATAATACCAGCTGCATTTGTTGTTACGTAATTGATATTCTCATACGTATCTCCATTTTTCTTCTGTAAGACAAAAGAAGCACCGGATAAGGTCTTACCTGTTTCTTTATCCACCTTATTTAATTGGACAGCATGAATTAGCTTCGAATTGGTAACTGTATACTGATTCCCTAATTTTTCAGCACTGCCTTCTTCATATGGTTTATTAATCGTAATAGTATATTGTTTTTTATCAATGAAATAGCCATCTGGTGCACTGTCTTCAATCAACGTATAATCTCCATAGAGCAATCGATCAAAAACAGCTTTTCCACCTTCACCAGTTGTTTTCGTGCCAATAGTAACCCCACTTTCCTCATCCACCAGAGTAAAGGTAGCACCTGGAAGGAGTTCACCAGTTTTGCTATCTGTTTTGTTAACAGTTAGTCTGCCGATTTCTCCAGTGCCTTCTCCCATACCATTAGTATATTTTACCTTTATCGTTTCTTTAGACTCATTCACTACTTCATCAATATTGTCGCCATTGAAAGAGATACTGTTACTTACAGAATTCCCTGGTTTCTCAAGAATGAGTGACTGATATTCCAACATATATGGTTCGTTTATTTCTTCTCTAAATTTAAGGATAAACGAATCCGGATTTTGATTTAATTCTAAGGTATAATCGGTTCCAAGCTCCAGTTTCTCTCCTTTTGTGACATCACCATGTTCATTTACAGATGTTGCATACAAATGGAATGAGTTTTCCAAGAGCGCTTGATTATTACTTGGATTGTCAACTATGGTGGCATTGCTAACATTTGACTGGGCAAAGTTAATATTTACTTTCCAATCAATAATTTTCCCGCTCTGACTGCCTGACTTCTCCGTATATTTTCCTCCATGTGGAATAGATACAGAAGCATCTAAGTCGGTTTCTTTTTTATCTCCATTGTAGAGTGTTGCTCTATTTTTGTAGTTTTCTGCGACTAATTCCAGTTCATCCAAACTCGTCTTATATTCAATCAAATATGCTTCCTTCATCTCTTTTTCAAATGAGACTTGAAAACCGGGCTCTGCCTTTTCATTTTTTATAAACTTAATGGAGTAATCTTCCCCTGGTACCGCTTCTTTTAATCTTATTCCATTTGCTCCTCCTGTGAGTTCCATCTCATAGACGGTAATGGAATCACGCTTCAATTGCTGATTTCCTTGGATAAAATCTTTCACTACTGCACTTTCCAAAGTTTTCAAATTATAGTTGACGCCTATATTCCAAGTAATTTCCTTTGTCACTGCATTATAGGAACCATATTTGAACCCATTATGTTGTGTGTAATCATCTGGTTTAAATATAGCTTCGGCATCTTTCTCCTTATTATTTCCTTCTTCATCTGTCCAAGTCAGATATGCATGGTTAACAAAATGCTCTTCCTTATTTTCACGCTGCTCATAGTCAAACTTCGTTGTATAGGTTATCGTATGGGAATCAGTGATTGGTTTAAGAAATTCAATTTCAAATTGATCAGCTTCATTTTTAGTCAGTCTATAATCGATTCCTTTTTCCAATCCTGAAATCTTGAGTGATTCAGGAACAAGGGTTAGACCTTTATTGGTGAATATATCGTCTACAACGACATTGTTCATCTTTTGTTTATCGTGATTGAAGGAAACGGACCATTCCATTGTCTTATCCTTGTAATTCGGTGTGCCATGACTTTTAAATAATATTACTTGGTCAATGGTTTGATTATCCGTTGTCTCATGATCGCCAGTATTTACAGTATTCGTAATTGTTTCTTGGTCAAAAACCCGCTCTGAAGCTTTGGTTTTATACAAAATTTTGTACGCAGAAGAAATGTCTTCTGTAAACTGTAAATGAAAACCGGTTTGATCTCCTTGTTGTTTAGGAGTTACTGTATAATCGGTTCCTTTAACAATTTCTTCCGCACTCGTTTCTCCACCATTCTCATGAATCGTAATTTTTGATACGACAAATGAATTTTCTATCAACTCTTGACTTCCATTAAAAAAATCTTTTAACAGCGCATCTTCTTTGGCGATGTTTTTCTCATTGTAATTATAACGAATTTCCCAAGTAATGACTTGATTCTCGCGATCGTAATGTGCAGCTCTTTTCTCTAAAGGCGCTCCTCTACCAACAGATACTGTAGCCTCAGCACTTTTATTCTCAAAGTCATTACCAGTTAACGACACTTTATTATTAAATTCAGCTTGATCATCATCGGTAATATCTGTAACGTATACTAAACGATAGGCTGAATGGATATCTTTATTAAATTTAATCGTGAAGTCTTCCCCATTCTCCGTTTTCCTAACTGTATATGCTGTAGATTCAACCTCATCACCAAGAGTCGCTTCTCCGTTTAATTTTGTCTCTAAATGATACAATTTTATAGAGTCTTCTCTTAGAACTTGCCCTTTTTGGATCGGGTCAATTACCTTAGCATTACGTATTGTCTCTAACGTTTTGTTAAAATCTATCGTCCATTCAATTTCTTCGGCATTATAGGACCGATTTGGAACTCCTTGTTTCTCAACTGCCGGCCAACCAGGATTAAAATCTATTGGTATAGTAATAGCTTCCTTTCCTTCAATTGGCGTTATAATAACTTCTCTGTTTTCGGTAATAACCGTTTCTTCTTTTAATTGTGTCCAAATCTCGAAAGTTCCGTTTATATTAGAGTATTCTTCAATAAACTTTGTAAATTCAATCGTTGCCGTCCCATCTTTTTTTACAGATAAATAGCCGATCGTTTCTCCATTAAACTTCAATTCAACGCGCTCAAACTCAGAATAAATATCTAACTCTTCCGGCACCTGAAATGTAAAGGTGTCCCCGGCTTTATATCCATGTCTATTCGGTAATTCCCACCAATACTTTATTGAAATTATTGAGTCTTTTCCTGGTTTTGTTAAAGGTTCACCATTCACGTCTTGATAGGAAACCTCAGCATTAGTCAATATATTTTTAGTAATTTCATTTAATGAAGCAACTTTTTCTACTGCTATCTTCTCCGCCTGCAATTCCTTGTTACCTGCAGCAGATTTTGCTGCTTCTTCAGATGTTGAATTTTCATCATGCTTTACTTCCCCTTTTGGATCATTTGAATCTTCTTGTAAAACTTTTGTTGGTTTATCTGCTTTTTGAGCAGTAGTTGCTTTGTCAGCTTGCTGTTCATCGGCATTATTCTTATCTTGCATGCCCTGAGCAACTTCTACCATAAATGATCCGCTAGTGTTTGGGAATTGGCTAATTTCCTCTTTAAAGCGAATAGTTACCTTGTTGTCTGTATCTACAACGTAAGTTCCCACTTCTACTTCTTCTACCATCAATTTTCCTTCCTGCTTCTTTTTTATTTCAATAGCAGTAGGTATTGGCTGGGTATAAGCTATTTTAGGATCGACTGTTATGTCTTTGATTGACCAGTCCACCCTTACGTGTGTCGCTTTTTGTTTATTCTCTAGTTGAATGGAATCCCCTGATTCATCAATTAGCTCCATGTTTGTTACAATTTCATTGTCTATCTCTTGTGCATTGATCTGCATTGGAAACGCCAGACTACTAGAAATTGTTTGCAATAAAAGGAAAATAATAAAAAGCACACTTAACTGCTTCTTCAATGTGCTACCCCTTTCCGAATATATATTAGTACCTTCATAGAGATTGGATACAGCCCCTTTACACAGAGTTTTGAAAAGCATTTGAAAACAATTCTAAAATTAGTTTGTAATCCGCTTTTCTTATCCCTCTCTAACAACCCTCTATATACCCATATCCGTAAATATGATTTCAGTTTATAAATTAAAACTATTCTGATTTTAAAATAAACAGATTGGATATTTAGAACGAATGTATCTCCTTATTTAGATAATCATTGGCTACTTTATACTATTTGAAATCCATCTAAATTATATTTGTAAACAAATACTGCTACAATCGAAAGTGCAAATATAATTTTTACTTTTCAACCTCCTTTATTTTTAAAATTTTTCATCATATTAATCTTGTAACTGAAGCATTCTATACGCTTTTTATTTTTCTGCTTCACTTTGATCCTTTAGGAAGCTTACTTCAGCACATTCAACCATCGGCTGCGCAACATATAGAGCTACTAGTACATCTTTTGATGTCAGTTATGAAGGTTCTGTTGCTAGTTATTTTGTATACAATATTCTTTTTAGGATGTTATGGACAGCCAGTTTTAAAAAAGGTAGGAATAAAATATATACATTGTAATATAATTTTGTATATATTTTCTTATCATCGATATTGTACAAAATAGAACTATACAAAAACTATACATATAATACTTTGAGATAAAGTGATACTTCATTCAAGAAGTGCAAATACAGCTCCTTCTATTCGGGATAAAGAAAACATGCCTCTAAAACAGAGGTATGCCGACACCTGTGCCGCAAGCCCTCTTTTAGTCGCCCTTCCTTTCGATTCGTGCCGATCTTGATTTATCGTAGGAAGAAGATTGAAGTTTGCTAGCAACACGAACGTTTAAGCTAGACGAAGATACTTTTCAAAATAAGTTAGCGACAGTCGTAGAAGTTATAGTTTTCTAAACAATAAAAAACAGCCTCAAAGCTATTGATTAGCTTCAACACTGTCTTTTTCATTTCAACGTTCTATGATTTTTCTCCGTATATCCACTAGCTTACTTTTAAAGCGATACGTTCTTTTTCCATCAAGCGTAAATTCACGATAGCATGAAAACCAATTGTATTTTTATTTATTTTATACTTACTGTAGCACTACATTACAGTACTTTATATGCCTAAATGAAGAATACAGCCATAAGGAAAAACTCCGTCAAAAACGGAGCTTTTCCTTGTGCTATCTAGTTTTTAATAAAGCTAACGACGAATCGCTTGTTAAATATCCTCTTAGCTAATATGTGTTAAGAGGATGTCCATGCACCACCATTGATATGAATCGCTTGTCCTGTCATATAAGATGCTTCATCTGATGCCAACATTACATACGGCCAAGCATGCTCAGAAGGCTGACCAGGCCGATTCATTAACGTATCCTGCCCAAAATTCTCCACTCCCTTTTCATCAAAGGATGACGGTATAAGCGGTGTCCAAACAGGACCCGGAGCTACAGAATTAGCACGAATACCTTTATTAGCCAAGCTTTGGGCAATACTGCGAGTAAACGCAGTTATCGCTCCTTTTGTAGCAGAGTAATCCATTAAGATAGGGTTGCCCCTATAGGCATTGATGGAAGACGTATTAATAATTGAATCCCCTGCGCTCATACAGCGAACAGCAGCTTTTGTTAAATAAAATTGAGAGAAGAAGTTAACACGGAATACGTCCTCCATTTGCTCATCAGATATATCCAATACGTCCTCACGAATAAATTGAATGGCTGCATTATTAACTAATATATTGATTTTACCGAATGCCTCCACTGTCTTTTCCACTAGGTCAATACAATGTGCAGCCTCTTTAATATCACCAGGAAGTAAGATACATTTTACTCCTTCAGCTTCTATGAGTTCCTTTGTTTTTTCCGCATCACGATGTTCATCCAAGTAAGAAATGGCTACATTAGCTCCTTCTTTTGCATACAAAATTGCCACCGCACGACCGATACCACTATCTCCACCAGTGATTAAGGCAACTTTTCCTTTTAATTTATTTGAGCCTTTATAGTCTAAAGGTTGATGTGGGAAAGGGGTCATTTCTGATTCGAACCCTGGCTGGCGATTTTGTTGCTGACGAGGTGTACTCCCAATTTGCATGTCTTCAGGTTTCATTTCAAAATACCTCCTTCATTCAACTCTATAAGTAACATATTGTTCCATTCCACAATTGAAAAGAAAACAAACATAAGTTTATCCCAATACACATGGAACTTATTTTACCTAACCTCAATGAAAATTATGTGTTAAAAATCCTCGTTCTTTATAATAGACAATAATGATGTGTCCTTTTTCCTGAACATAGATGGTATTATTAGTAAAAAAGTAACTAATAGTAAAAAAATTCAATACTTGGTTGAAACATCGCGATGTATTGCTGCCGTAGTCCTTCTTGTCCTTAAAAAAGAAAAGCACTTTTTCTTCATGCGATGCCTATTCAAGCTGTTTTCCCGTCCTTGAAAAGGAAAAAACTTTTTCGTGCGATGTCTATTCAAGAAGCTTTCCTTGTCCTTGAAAAGGAAAATACTTTTCTGCGTGCGATGTATTGCTGCCGCAGCTTTCCTTGTCCTTGAAAAAGAAGAACGCTTTTTCTTCGTGCGATGTCTATTCAAGAAGCTTTCCTTGTCCTGTTGACCCGAACGAATCGGGCATTTAGGTGTCGTTATCTTCCCACTTGGATTTCAACAGTATTCTAAAAATCTATTTTTTTGCTACTGCTTCAAAAGTAATTGATTGATCTGCTTGCGTTGGATATTTTCCGTATTTATAATTAGTAGAGATTGTAATATCATTGAATCCTATTGTTTGTAAAATTAATTTTATTTCTTCTACTCCATACCAACGTAGTGGAAACCGCTCTAATTCAGTTTGTTGGAGTACACCGTTTCTCCACTTTTCATACCGATTATGGGAAACGGTATACTGATGAATATAGTCTACTTGAGTTATTTTTGTTTCTAATGTAATGACATCTCCATTTTCACATTTCCATGTTTTGGTATGTGCTTTTCCTAATTCAATATCCGTTTGCAGAAAAATATCAAAAATAATTCGGCCTCCATCCGCTAAATGATGGTAAAAGTTCGTTAGCGCTTTTAGTGAATCATCTCTTTTATGTAGTAATAAAAAAGTACCTGATGCCAGTATAATCGCTTCGTATTTCTGATCGACTTGGAAATCCTGCATGGATGCTGTAAAAAGTTTTGGGTTCAGACCTCTTTTTCCACAATGATCACGACAAATAGTCAACATTTCAGAGGATACATCAAAACCTTCAACATCAAGACCGTTTTCTAGAAGCGGGATAAGCATGCGCCCTGTACCAACAGCAGGCTCAAGAATTTTTCCTGTACTAGTAGCAAGACGTTCCAAGTAAAACTCTATATCGCCGAAGGAATGACCTATCGGCTTATCCAAATCGTATACTTCTGATGATAGATTACTGTAATAACTAAACATAGTTTAAATCTCCTTTGTAAGTAATTATTTCATATATCGACTTTCTAGTAATTTGCAACAAATTCCAATATATTTATTTCAGAGCAAAAGCGAGAGCTCTTGAGCGCATGAACCAGACACAAAAGGGCAAACGCAAGTTAGCGGTGTACAAACGGCAGATCTCTAACGGGATAAAGGAAAACTACATTCAAGGAGTGCTGTTCCCCAAAAAAACGCGATGTATCGCTGTTGAAGTTTTTCCATAATCCTATCTTCATGATCATTCATGTAAAATAGAAAAAAGCTGGTGTGTCTGCAAACCTTGAAAAGTTTAAACAGCCAAATTTCTATACTAAATATACAAAAAAATTTAAAACGTACTATTATTATATATAATTTTTAAATGAATAGATAACACTCATCATTTTTTATTTATGTTTGTTTAAGGATGCATCAATCGTAAGATAAAATAATTAATGATACCATTTAGAAAAAAGGTTGCTGATATAATTGTGAAATTCCACACAACAACTCTGTTGATTTGATATAATTAATTAAAAGGCATGTAAGGGAGAGGATGGCAATATCAAGTATATGTTTTATTCGCCATGGACAAACAGACTGGAACGAACAAGGCAGACTTCAAGGAAAAACGGATATTCCACTTAACGATACAGGTAGAAAACAGGCTGAAGCTTGTGGCAATTTTTTAAATGCGACTGATTATGATTTCCTTATATGCAGTCCTTTACAACGTGCAAAAGAGACTGCTCAAATTATTAACCAACACTTAAATCTCCCGCTTATAAAAATGGGCGATTTTAAAGAACGTTCGTTTGGAGACGCTGAAGGTATGACAATAGAAGAAAGGCAAAAAGCGTATCCAAGCGGCAGCTTTCCAAACCAAGAAAAACGAGAGGAATTTAATCAGCGGGTTATGGCAGGACTGGAAAAGATTAATAAGAAATTTCCTAATAAGCGAATTTTATTAGTGGCTCACGGTGCTGTCATCAATGCTATATTAGCTGAAGTTTCCAATGGGAAAATTGGCTCAGGTAAAACAACACTAATGAATGGATGTATTAGCAACATTCATTTCAAAGAAAAGACATGGGAGATACAAAACTATAACCAGGTAAGACACTTGAATTAAGAACAAAACAATTTTTTATGGGAAATAAGTTAACAAAAAACGCTGAAAGAAAAGCTAAAGATAAAACTGTAATTGTAGATGTAGATATTTGCAAAATTTGTATCATTAAAATAGTGGGAATTCCTGACTAGATTGGCTGAATATAAAAAACTGAGCAACAGCAATGGTGTTTACCTACTGCTCAGAGAGAAACAAATCTTGTTAGTTGCTCAGTGTAGGACATCCAATCGTTTAGACTTATATGTTTTATGGTTAAATGTTCCCCCGACATGAACGCGCTTTCAATTCTTTTTGATGTGTTCCTTATCTTATCAGCATTCAGGCTTTTTTTCTTTTGCAGTTAGGTTATCATTGAAAAATCTTCAAACGCCTTTCGAATATAGGTAAATAAAATTGAAGGGGTTATTCCATTAAAACGCCGCTGTCCAACCACCATCTGCCGTAATTACTGTCCCATTGATAAATGTTGAATCCTCTGTTGCTAAAAATAGAGCAACCGTAGCTATTTCCTCAGGCTTTCCCATACGTGGCATAACTGCTTGTCCTTTTTGTGTACGACCAGCTCCAAATTCGCTTATATGTTTCATGGTTAATCCAATATTTGTTTCTACTCCCCCTGGAGCGATAGCATTACAACGAATTCCCTCATCTGCATACATATAGCCAGTATTCTTTGTAAATCCAACTACCGCATGTTTAGATGCAGTATATGCCGCTCCTGCTTGTGCACCATTTAACCCACCGGTAGAAGCAATATTAATAATAACACCGTTTTGTTTTTCAAGAAAAATAGGTAATACTTTTCTAGTTGCTCGCATAACAGAAGTAGTATTAATTAAGAAAATTCGTTCCCATTTCTCATCCTCTATTTCTCCGGCCGGTTCTATTCCATCCATAATACCTGCATTATTAACTAAGATATCTAATGTGCCATATTCATGAATGGTTGTGTCAATTAAATGATCGATATCTTGTTTAATGGCTACATCGGTTTTTACAGCCTTTGCCTTTCCTCCCTTTTCAACAATGGATGACGCTACTACTTCTGCTCCTTCTAAATTAATATCAGATACAATGACACTTGCTCCTTCTTGGCCATAAAGTTCAGCAATCGCCTTTCCCATTCCAGAGGCTGCACCAGTAACAATTGCAACTTTACCTGTTAATTTCATATCTTCTCACCTTTCTAGTTTATTGTGACCATCAACATACTTTAATTGTATACCATAAGCATAATGTACTATAATAAACATATCAATATGCAAATAGGAGGTACTTTGTTGCTTAATCAACATTTGATATGGATTATGTTCAATAACGTGGAATTTTTCATTGGTTCAGATAGACATAGAATAAAAAATTAGGGTTTCAACAGATAGGTGGTAGTTAGTTGATAAAGACAGACCGTCGAGTTCTAAAATCTAAACAAGCATTAAAATCTGCTTTCATTCAGTTAATGAATGAAAAAGAACTGCAACAAATAACTATTACTGATCTTGTGGATTTTGCCAATATAAATCGAGGGACGTTTTATAAACACTATCAAACGAAAACCGAACTTTTTCATGAATTAGTTGAAGATATTTTATCTGATTTGGTTCATTCCTATAGAAGCCCATACTTGAATAAAAAAACATTCACCCCCCTTGAAATGAAAGCCCCCACCATTCTAATTTTTAACCATATCAAGCGCTTTTCCGACTTCTATCAAACTATTTTACTAAATGAACATATCTTGCCGGGATTTCAAAATAAGCTTTGTTCTATTATTAAAGATCTATCCCTCAACGATTTACAAACTGTCCAAAAAACAAATTCGATTAACCAAGATTTGCAGGCTAGCTACCAAGCTCATGCCTTAGTAGGCTTAATCATAGAATGGGGGAGGAGTGATTTCAAATACTCTATGAATTATATGTCTGAACAATTAATAAAAATACTTTCAACTGTCCCCATCACTATGAAATATCATACTTCAAAAAATTCAAATGACAAATTTAAGTAGATTACTATTAACCAGATAGTCCAATACTTCCATTTTTTTCATCACTTTTAACATTGCATCCAGATCCTTTAGGACAAAGCTTTCAAACCTACTACTCCAATAATAATCAAAATTAAACTGATAACGCGTAATTTATTGGTTGATTCACCAAAGAAAATCATATTCATTATTACAGCGCCAGCCGTACCAACTCCCATAAACACAGAATAAGAAACACTTACAAGTAAATATGAGAAAGATGCATAAAGAAAGGCAAACGAAGCACCTAATCCACCTAGATACAATAAACCGCTGAGAATTGTCTTATTCTGGCTATATAACCGAAGACCTAGTACACCTAATATTTCAAACATCGAAGCACATGCAACAAAGAACCATCCCATTATGAATGCACCTCCTGATGTGTTGCTTGATTCGGCTCATCAAATAGCTTTAAACCAATAACACCTATAACTAGAAGAAACATAAAAAATATTTTCCCCATACTTAAACTGCCACCAAAGATATAGACATCCATCAATGCTGTTCCTACTGTTCCAGCAGCAGCAAATATGGCATACACTGTTCCTGTTGGTATACCTTCACAAGCTTTCGACAAGAAATGAAGATCTAACAAAATCGCTCCAATAATTAAAACCCAATGCCACCATGTAGATGCTGTATTAAACCCATAAATCCAAATTAATTCAAATAAACTTGTTAAAATTACGTATATCCATGATTTATTCACTTTCAGTTAACTCCCTGTGTCCATTATTATGACTGATTATCAGTCATTTTATAATTAAAAAACTTCGCCAGTGCCAAACTTTCGGCGCAGGCGATCTGCTCGTTTTCGCTTAGACAAATACGTTTTAAAACGTTACGATTCCTGGCCATAGTTTAATGCTTTATTAAGCGAAAACCTGGATAATCTTAAATTACTTACATATTGCATTTTTGGCGAATTCTAGGACTTCCTTTTGTTTTTGATTTGCTTTTTTTTCATCTTGTTTATCAAATAAATAAGATTGTTCAGCCCCAGCTTCAATTAAACCTATTAATAATTTGGCCGTTGCATCAACATCCATATTCTCACGAAGAAATCCCGTTGCTTTTGGTTGGATTAAAAACTCGCGCATCCAAGCATAATAAGGCTCATATATTTTTTCCCACTCACTTAAATATTGACTAGAAGCCAATCCAGCAAACATTAAAGCATAGATTTCCCGATAATCGTTTGTTATTTTAAAAGCTACATGAACCACTAGTTCCAATTGTTCCATAAATTCCTTTTCAGGCTTTACCTCCTCTTCCATCGCTTCCACAATTCTCTTTACCATAACCTCGGCAATGGAAGGCATAACGGCTAATTTGGAAGGAAAATACAAATAAAATGTACCTTGGGCTACGCCAGCACCTTTAACAATATCAGATACCTTCGTTTTTTCAATTCCTTTTTCCTTAAATACTTGAATAGCTGAGCGAATAATTTTTTCTTTTTTATTGTCCACTGCTTCACCTCTTTCTCTATATGATTTGCTTTGTTAAATGATAGATATATAAGAAATCCGCTTGATGACTGACTATCAGTCATTTTATATGGATCCAATTTTTTTGTCAACAAAAATTAATTAAAAACTTGATAGGGGACACTATGAGTTATTTTTTAATAGGGAAGATGATGTCTGGCGAATCCTCAAGCTTTAATCGATCGTATCAACAACAAGAGAATAGCCTTTTTCTTTCACCTGTAACTTTATCCTGCTTCCTTTAATTCCTTAGAATACTTTTTCCGTTATTTTGAATTTTCTAATCCATTTACTCTTTCTTTCTCAAATTTCTCAATCCATCTCATAAAGGGTCTTATTATTGATTTATATTTCAGACATAATTTTCTTCGTGTATCATTTTCATCTTTATAAGCCATTATTACATTATATATAAATTCATGAGAATAAGATTCATAGAACATAAATAACTCCCCCTAAGGCAAAACCGATTTTTATTTTTTAATCTGTCTACCTTAGGGGGAACATATATTAGCAACTCTCTCTTTTCATTTATTGGTTATTTCTAGATTTTCATTTTCCCAGTTTATAAAGCCGCCTTCTACATTAATCACTTCAAAACCGTGATTCAATAAAATGCTGGAGGCAATAGCTGAACGTTTTCCTGATCTACAATGAACAGCGATAGGTTTATCATAGGTTAATTCGTCTAGCCGTTCTGGCAGCTGAGGCAGCGGGATATGCTTGGCATTTGGAATATGTGATTCCTCCCATTCCTCTTGATACCTTACATCTAATACTTGTACCTGAGCGCTTTTTCTCTTTTTATCTACGTTTTTTGGTGATTGGTGATCATAAGACTGTAGTTTTGTCGCTGTTTTAACTACGGAAAGCGGAAAGAAACCTTGTAAGTTGTCCATTCCCATATTGATTAGTATTTTTCGTAAGTCAGCGTATTGATGTGGTTCTGCAATAATAAAGATACCTTTTTCATAATTAGCAAGGCGACCTAACCACTCCGCAAATAAATCAGGATAGGGAAGGTTAATCGTTCCTGGAATACTTCCTCTAGAATAAACTTCGATGCTCCGCGTATCAATAACTAGATTGGTTATTTCCTTTGCTAATTTAGCGACTTCATTACCAGTTAGATACCATTCCACAGCTGTTGATACTTTAGAAAGTGGTGTCATTCCCGTTCTGTTTACTTCTTTCATTTTTGTAAAGTAAGCTGGAGGCTCCGGCTGACCATCAAGTATAAAGTCAATAAAATCAGCTTCATTTGTTGGTTGGAAGGCTGGATTAAATAACTTTTCATAGCCGACAGTAGACGCTGGAACAGATCCAAGTGATTTACCACAAGCACTTCCGGAACCGTGACCAGGCCAAATTTG
Organism: Virgibacillus proomii; assembly: GCF_900162615.1. Classification (NCBI taxonomy): domain Bacteria; kingdom Bacillati; phylum Bacillota; class Bacilli; order Caryophanales; family Bacillaceae; genus Virgibacillus; species Virgibacillus proomii. The sequence continues at coordinate 1,135,974 of NZ_FUFN01000009.1, forward strand.
TATATAATCACTATATTGTTTAAACTTTTGTAAGGAAGCAAACAGTTGGCGAGCCCCTTGCTCAGCGGAACCCTTTACGCCAACAGATTTTTCTAATAAATCAGGACGGCCAACATCGCCAACAAATATAAAATCGCCGGTAAACACTCCCATTGGCTTGTCTCCAGCAGCTCCATCGGTTAGTTCATAAGACATATGCTCTGGAGTGTGACCAGGAGTGTGAATTGCTTTTAGTTGAACATTGCCTAAATGGATGATGTCTTGATCCCTTAAGCCGTGCACAGATAATGAATCGTCCCAGTCATATCCTCCATTATCCGCTCCTTCTAAAGAATAATAGATCGTTGCCCCAGTACGTCTGGCAAGTTCGGTAACTCCTGATACAAAGTCAGCATGGATATGTGTCTCTACTGCAGCACGGATTTGAAATCCTTGTTCTCTTGCCACCTTTACATACTCCTCAATATTTCTTGACGGATCAATTACTGCGGCCTCACCTGTAGCTTGGCATGCCACCATATAGGAGGCTTGAGCTAGTGCCGAATCATAAAAATAGGTTAAGTACATAAATATCCTCCTGTATGAATATTCCATTACCTTTTGAAGTAGAATTCAACAAGCAGGTGAACGAATCGAGAAGGGCATATTCGTGTCAAGTGTTTCGTTGCCATTCGCTACCAGATACGCTGGAAACAAGAAAACGGAACAGCTCAAACGTTTCATTGTTAACCCTTTTTTCGAACCATCTCTTTCATGTAATATAATTAAATAAATAAAGAAAATAGGCCAGCGCAATTTTTATAACGCTGGCAACCTGCTCGCTTGCGCTTTTACATAAATCTAAAATTTTTATACTTGATTCAACTTCTTTATTTTCTCCCCCTGCTGTTGATTAAAGAAAATCAACGCTGATGAACTTACTTCAGTTCTTTTTTACAAAAATACCAATCGATACATTCATACTCACTATTGTTCATACGTTCATTTGCTTCTTCTTTTGTTTGCGGGGGCTTTACAATTACTTTATCTCCTGGCTCCCAGTTCGCCGGCGTGGAAACCTCATGATCATCGGTTGTTCGTAATGCTTTGACAAGGCGAACAATTTCTTCCATATTTCGTCCTGTAGACAGTGGATAGTAAATCAAAGCTCGAATCGTTTGTTTATCATCAATAACAAAGACCGCTCGTGATGTTTCAGTACCATCGGACTCCGGCATAATCATTCCATACTTCGTAGCAACCTGTTGATCTAGATCCGCTATGATTGGAAAGTCAATGGTTGTATTAAAATTTTCTTCTATATTTCTTACCCAAGCAATATGAGAGCTAACACTATCAATACTTAGACCAATTAATTCTGTATTCATACCAAGTAGACGATCGTAAACTTCTTGAAAAGCTACAAACTCAGAGGTACATACTGGTGTGAAATCAGCTGGGTGAGAAAATAGCACAACCCACTTACCTTTGTAAGCGCTTAAAGATAGCTCCCCATGAGTCGTTTTTGCTGTAAAATCGGGGGCTTTCTCACCAATTCTTGGCAAACTTTGTACTTGCATGGTTTGTTCCAATTGTTCCATCTGCAAATCCCCTCTCTATTAAATGATTATATATATTACTTGCTTTCCTTTATCTTACATGAACAAAACATCTTTTACTTTAAAATTGCAATTTGTCATTAATTATTAATAATTTCGATAATAAAATTTGCTTTCCTAGTCAGTTCTTAGCCTTGCTAACGGTATTTTCTTATATGTTACTGATAAGAGAGCATACTACAACCGATAATAAGAGGTTGTTTAAAAAACTTGGCAAAATAGCCATCGATTTCTTCGTATTTGGAATGTATGTTTTACAATGAAGTTAAAACAACTGAAAAGCGCAACTTGTTATCTAAACCAAGTTGCGCTACAACCTATGATAAAGTAAATCTTGTATTTTCATCATCCACTACGGATAGAAATAGAACAAAAGTTTACAATTCACAGGCGTGCTTGAAAAAAGCACCTTTTTTGCTGTCATAGCTTTCCTTGACCTTGTCTTTTTATAGCTGGTCCTTGAAAAACAACGATGCCTATTCAAGCAGCCTCTCTAATCCTTACCGCTCGAACGAATCGAGTATAAAAGTGCCGTTATCTCTCACTTAGACTTGTTCGTATTCTCGATAACTCTTAAAGTAGAGGTCTTACGTGCCATAGATGCGGAATAAATTTGTTTATTAAAAAATAAGCTTAACGCATTTGGGCACGATGAAGTTGCGCGAAAATGCCATCACGTTGTATTAATTGCTCATGACTGCCTTCTTCCTTAATCCCGTCTTTTGTCACGACCATAATTCGATCTGCATTTTTAATAGTTGCCAGTCGATGAGCAATAACAAGGGTTGTTCGATCTTTTGAAAGCTCATTTAAAGCTTGCTGAATAATCAATTCAGTTTCTGTATCTAAGGCAGAAGTTGCTTCATCTAAAATGAGAATTGGTGGATTTTTTAAAAACATACGAGCAATGGCAATTCGCTGTTTCTGACCGCCGGAAAGCTTTAAACCCCGCTCGCCAACCTGTGTTTCGTATCCATCAGGTAATTCGTTAATAAACTCTTCCATATGGGCTCGGCGTGCTGCCAACTCTATTTCTTCATCAGTGGCATCCAGTTTTCCATAAGCTATGTTTTCTCGTAATGTTCCAGTAAATAAGAAAACATCCTGTTGTACAATGCCTATTTGTTGACGCAAGCTCTCCTTCGTCATATCCCGAATATCCACCCCATCTATCGTAATTTTCCCCGCATCAATATCATAAAATCTAGGAATTAATGAGCAAATGGTTGTTTTTCCTGCACCTGATGGGCCGACAAAAGCAATTGTTTCTCCAACTTTAATATCAAAACTTATATCATTTAACACCGGTTTTTGTGTTTTTTCATAAGCAAATGAAACATGATTGAATGAGATGTTGCCGTGCAAATAAGCGATATCTTGAGCGTTTTTTTTATTTTGCACATCTGGCTCAACATCTAATAAATCTATAAATCGCTTGAATCCGGCCATTCCTTTCGGATAAAGCTCCAACAAAGCTGTGATTTTTTGAATAGGTGTAAATAATACATTAACAAATAACACAAAGCTGACTAACTCACCAATCATTAGTTGATTATTATAGGTCAGCCAAGCTCCGACCACTAGTACGAGTAACGTAATTAACCGCATAAGCATGTATATATTAGAATGAACGATTGCCATTACCTTATATGCTGATAATTTAGCTTTACGAAAACTGAAATTATCTTTTGTGAATCGCTTCATCTCATGTTCTTCATTCGTAAATGATTGTACTACACGAGCGCCTGATACAGCATCCTCAATACGTGCATTCACACCAGCAATATCCTCGTACATTTTTCCCCATGCTTTATTCATTTGAATATTGCTAAATGTGATTAGAAAAATCAATATTGGCACAGCTAACAAAATAATCAATGCCAGCTTTACATTAATCATAAACATAATAATAAAGGCGCCAAAAAACGTCATTAGGGAAATAAAGAAATCTTCTGGTCCGTGATGAGCAAGCTCACCAATATCAAATAAGTCATTCGTAATCCGGCTCATAATATGGCCAGTTTTAGTATTATCAAAAAAACGAAATGATTGCCGCTGAACATGGTGAAATAATTCTTGACGCATGTCCGTTTCGATATTAATTCCTAATTTATGACCTAAATAAGTCACTACATATTGTAAAAGTGTACTTATGATATAAACAAGAAGAAGTAAAATGCTGACAAGCACAATCAAGTTCCAGTCGTTTCCCGGTAACAGTTGGTCAATAAAATATTGTACAGCAACTGGAAATGCAAGTTCTAATAAAGCTACAATTACCGCTGATGTAAAATCCACGATAAACAATCGTTTATGGGGTTTGTAATAAGAAAAAAATCGCCGGATCATTCTTTTACGTACACTTCCTTTCCACTGCATAAAGAAATTATACGGTTTATAAGAATGCTTGGCAAGGTTGACTGCTTATTTGCATATATTATGAACAAAAGGCACTCACTTAAGCGACATACAAACAGCAAAGCTTTTGAAGCGATAAAGTGAAACCCTTCATTCCGTGGTACGCTTTTCACGGAATGTTAGTACCGCAAGGATATGATCTAAAGGCCCTTGAACGAATCCAGAATTTAAGAGCCATTTTTCATCATGCATGCCAAAACATAAAACAGAATTTTAAAAGGGGAAAATATGGCTCCTTACATTCGTATAAAGGAAATATGCCTCTAAAACAGGGATATCGACACCTGAGCGGCAAGCCCGGTTTTCGCCGACCTTCCTTTAGATTCGATCCGAGGTTGACTTATCGTAGAAAGAAGAGCGAAGTTTTGCTTTAGCTTGAGCGCTTAGACTAGAAGAAGCAACTTTTTAAAAACATCGACATGAAGAAATGGGTATTGCTTCCTGACTTAGCTAAGCCAATCTAGCAGATTCTCTTGCATATTTCTTTGCAATCCTCCATGTCAAATTTACGGACTGTTCATTTGCTTATTAAAAATGGACGTGTTGCTGCTGAATAAATCTGAATAGAAAGGAGGGATTTTATGAAATCGACTGTTCATATGCATGTGTTTCCGTGGATCTGCTATGCGATTGCATTTGTTTTTATTACATCAGGAATGATAAAGCTAGTTATCAGCGATTTTAAGACAACCTTCACTCAATTGGGAATGCCGTTTCCTGAAGTTACTCTGTTTCTTATCGCAATCATTGAAGTAGCTTGTGGAATATTAGTAGCAGGGAGAATTTATTTAAAAATAGCTGTAGCTCCATTAATTCTGATTATGCTTGGTGCCTTGTATGTAACAAAATTGCCTATTTTACTCCATAAAGGGCTGCTCCTTTTTTTATTTGAAGCCCGATTAGATATCGTCATGTTAATTTTATTATTAATCGCTTGGAGTAAACATAAAACAGTGGATAATCTTAACTAACAATAATTACATCTTTTTTGTTGATAACTCGTGTATAATTTGATTTTATCTGTTGAAAAGCTGTTGTCATCCACAAACTTATCCACATATGCACAAGTGTTCGTACCTATTTTGATATAATTTCCTTTCTTCATACCATATATTGATTTCCCACGCTATATTTATCAACAAAATGTGTATAACTTATAAATGTTGTGGATAAGCTCAAACCCCCCTTTATAATAGCGCCTTTATTCACGTGTGGATAAGCTGTTTACTAAGTACTTATTTCCTTTTCTAGCTTAGGCAATTACCTAGTTATTTACTAAATTTGCTTTATAAGATCATTCATTCTCTAGGCTAAAAAGCAACGAACTATCCCGAGCAGCTCGTTGCTTTTCTCTATTTCTGTGTTCCTAATTCAATTGTTGTTTCTTGTTTCCTTCCTTCTCGATAATAGGTAACAGTCACTTTATCACCTACTTCTTTTTCCTGGTAAAGAATTTTTCGGAGATCAATCATATTCCTTATCTGCTTACCATCTAATTCTGTAATGACATCTAGCCGCTTGAGACCTGCTCGATCCGCCGGTGATAGTGGCTCTACACTCCAAACGTAGACACCGCCTTCAATATCTTCCGGCAATTTAAGTGTATTATTCCATTCCGTTTGTGGTACCTCTTCTAATGAATAAATTTCAACACCTAAGTAAGGTCTCGTTACTTTTCCTTCCGTTTCCAGCTGGTTAATTATTGGTAGAGCAGAATCAATCGGAATTGCGAACCCTAATCCTTCCACAGCTGTTTGATTAATTTTCATGGAATTAATACCAATTAATTGACCGTTAAGATTAATAAGAGCACCACCGCTATTACCAGGATTAATGGCTGCATCTGTTTGAATAACTTCTGCTTGCCAATCAGCTCGACCATCCTGATTAAAATCTTGCGGAATTGTTCTTTCTTTTCCACTAATAACACCTTGTGTTACCGATCCGGAAAACATAAGTCCAAGTGGATTACCAATTGCTATCGCCGGCTCTCCTACTTTTACATTGGCAGAAGTACCGATTTCTATGACATTTTTTATCTTATCGCCATCCATTTTTAGCACCGCTAAATCAGAAAATAAGTCACTTCCTACTAACTTTGCTTCAATACGGGTGTCGTCAAACAACACAACTTCAATGGTATCAGCACCACTAACCACATGATGATTGGTTACTACATAAGCTGTGCCATCCTCTTTTTTATAAATAACACCTGAACCTTCTCCAGCCTGACCGTTTTCCTCCTGCTGCCAAAAATCAATCTGTTGCTGGATATTAATTACTCCTACTACAGCTGGTGCTACTTGATCAATAATTTCGGTAATTTGTGTTGAAATATCGACGTTCATTACTTGTTTTGGTCCATTTCCTTTTTTTGTTGAACCTAAGTCTTGCCGAGTTCCTGCTTCTTGCTCATTATTTGTTAGAATTCCTGTATCAACAAGTGCTGGTAAAGCAACTGTTACAAGTAAAACACCAATAATAACCCCAAGCAAAAGTGGTATTAGCCAGTTTTTCTTCTTCTTCCGTTGCGGATTTGGCGGATAATGCTGATCGTAATATCCCATTTATCTACCCCTTTACATACGTCCAGTACCGAGAATTAATTCAAACGCCCTGCCTCTAGAAAACTCTGGCCGTCTCTAAGCCTTGACAACAGGCAATACTAGTTTCAATTTTATACGTTAGATATGAAAATTTTTACTCGTATCTGGCCTCATCTTCAGTGAAACATATCTTGTTTTTCTTACGTATCAAAACATGGCCTTTCATTTAGGATAAAATGTCCTCTTTATTATTCCCCCAACAGCTGAAAAAATAAACAAATTGTTTAGCTTACTTCAAACAATGCAGTTGGTTTATCGTGATACGTATCCATTAATTCTAAGGAAATGCCCCGCTCTTGAAGTACATTATTTACCGACATTCGGGCTAGATCGCGCATATTATTATCTAAGCTTAAATGCGCCAAATAAATGCGTTGGGTATTATTATCAACAATATCTGCCAAAGCAAGACCACAGTCTTCATTGGATATATGACCCGAATCACCTAAAATACGGCGTTTCACATTCCATGGATACCTTCCCATTCGTAGCATACCAACATCATGATTTGCTTCAAAGATATAAGCATCTGCACTTTCTACGATTTTCTTAATACGCTCCGATACATAACCTAAATCCGTAACAAGCGCAACTTTTTTTCCTTGATGATGGAATGTATAAAACATTGGTTCTGCCGCATCATGAGAAACACCGAATGATTCAACATCAATATCGCCAAATGTTTTTATTTCCTCCAAGTTAAAATGAAATTTCTGATCAACAGACAGATTACCAATAGATTTTTCCATTGCTTGCCATGTTTTTGCATTTGCGTAAATAGGCAGCTTATATTTTCGAGCAAAAACACCAAGCCCTTTAATATGATCACTATGTTCATGAGTAACTAAAATACTTGATAAATTACTCGGGTCAATTTTTATTTCTTGAAAAAGACGATCCAACTGCTTGCCGCTTAAACCAGCATCAACAAGCAGTCTTTCTTGTTCTGTTTCAATATAAAATGCATTGCCTGTACTTCCTGAGGCTAACACACTAAAGCGTAAAGTCATTCATAGTCACTCCGATTTATCTATACTATTCTTCTATCCTTATATCTTCCGTTATGCTATCCTCTATAATCGATTCTTCTACCATTTTTATAAAATCGTCTTTCCAATCCACGTCCTTATTCATCTGTTTAAAGTTACTCAGATTACTTTTAATCGTGTCTGAAATAAACTTTGTATCATCTCCAGCATTAACATAACCTTCTACCGCATTGACGAAATAATTGCGTTCCTTATTTACCTCAATCTTATAAGTTGGTGCAAATACTTGGTTAGAACCTGTCTCAGATCCAATTCTTGTATAATAACCATTATCGACTGAAGTTACATTGTCTTCTGAAACCAACTCATTTTGATTATATAAATACCCAATGGCTTTGATTGGATTAAGGAGCTTACTTGGTTCACCTTGTTCCTTTGCATCTCCCAACATTGTTTGCATATAGTAAACCATCTCATTATCTTTGTTTAGGAATACAAGGATGGTACCATAGCGGTTAAAGTAAATCGGCCTATCTTTTTTTTGTTGAAAGAAGAGCAATACATTCGTTTTCTTATCCCAACCATAGAATACATAATCATTAGCAAAAGCCGTATAGCTTCTTATCAATTCATTCATACTTGTTTTATCTTGTGGAATTGGTACCGGACTATCAAAACGGGAGACAAGCAATGTCTTATTAATAAGTTGAACATCCTGTCCTTTTAAATCAGTAGCCTTTTTAATATCCACATCGGTAAATTTCTTAGGGGCAACATTAATATACGTATCTTTAGTTACATCCACGTGCTTATCACTAACTTTAATATTTTCCTGCTTTAACATTTCTTCAATCGTTGGTTCCTCCGTACTTGCCTGGTCGAAGGAATCCACCCTGTTTTGTTTATCCATAAACTCAATAAATAGATAAATATTGAGGATTAAGAAACATAGAATAAATAATGTTTTAATCTGACTCCATTGCATGCCTTAATTCCTCCAATATGAAGAATTAGATATCCTTTAAAACAAAATCTTCTGCCAATCTCCATTTACTTGCATAAACCAAGCCGGCTCCAATATTACTGAATTATCTTCTTGATATTGAAAATAATAACCCAATTGAATGTTTTCAATATCCTTGATATCGACTGTATCATTTAAATTACCCATTAGATGTGCAATTATTTTTGCACCAGATGGAACTTCTACTTGCTCTGTTTGAACTTCTCTGCCTAAGCTTAATAGGGATCGACTATACCGGTAGATGTCTTGCCCTTCATATTCCGTTTCAATAAATGTCAAGCCGTTTTTATTATGAACTGGATAACCATTGTATTGCATTTGATACGTAACACTATTGTTAGTTGTATTTAACTCGTACAGTTTATAATCATTAAACCAGCCTTTATGCGAGTTTATTCTTGAAATGCTTAGGTCAATTAACTCAATTGGTCCAATATCTCCAGATGCATTTTCGGTAGAGTTAGGATTATAAAATTCCAGCTTCGTCTCTTTTTGTCTGATTCGCATTTCTCGCGTACTGTCAGCATAATAATACTCACCTGAGTTCGTATTTCCTTTATTTGACCGGCTAATTAGGGTTGGGTCTGGGAATAAGACCTCAACAAATAAATCCGGTGATATTTTAGACACAATAAGGGATCGTTTTTCTAAGCCCTTCGTGTTATTACGAACATAGATATCATCATCACTATCGCGGGTTCCTTTATCAATCAATAAATATTCTGTTAGCCCTTTACGAGAACTTAATAAATCTTCCAGGCCATTATACGTTACAGCAACATTTAAGGATGCGGTTGCCAGCCTCCTTTTATCAATCGATGGAAAGAAAATAGAAATCGTTGCAGTATCTTCTTCTAATTTCAAATAGATACGATCAAATGACCAATTTGCTTTGATTTCATCGACATTTGCAAACGAAAAAAGACTGCTTGCAATTTCAATCGGTAAAGCATCTGGAAAGGTTATTTCAATATCATAATCCTTTATTCCCCTAGACGATGATTCCCTTATCGTAAAATCCGTCATTACCCAAGATTGCATATCTTGAAAAAACGCCTCTTCTTGCTGTGGATCCTTATAACCAAAATGTTCGTTGTTGATATGAAAGATGATCGAACTTGGTGCAATCAGGTTGTTTCTTCGTTCTTCCTTACCACCAACACTAACCTCACTAGCGTAATTTTTTCCTGTCTCTAATTGTTCAAAATCTGATTTGTAATTCCACAATCCAAAAGTTAACAATAAACTTAATGCAATCAACAATACTAATAAAATTGATTTAAACGTCTCCAACTTCATTATGCACCTCTCCGCTTCTGATTCATCAGCGGAAGCGTAAAGTAGATCGTTGTCCCTTTACCTTCTTTGCTTGCTGCCCAAATTTGACCATGATGTGCCTCTACAAGCTCTTTAGCAATAGCTAAGCCAAGTCCTGTTCCTCCAAGTTTTCTTGTTCTTGCCTTATCAGCACGATAAAACCGCTCAAAAATTTTCTCCAATTTATCATAAGCAATACCTAAACCTTGGTCTTGAATACTAATTAAAAGATGATGACGTCGATACTCCACATTTAATTTGATCGTACCGCCTTCAGGAGAATATTTAATGGCATTGGATATGATATTATCGAGTACTTGTGTCATTTTGTCCTTATCCATCCAAACATAGTAACTACCATTTGGTAACTCGCGCTTCAACTGAATCCTATTTGGCGCCTGCATTTCAAATCGATCGATAATTTGATGGAAATAATCAATGAATTCTACTCGTTCCTTCTGTAGAGGATACTCTTTGGCATCCATTTTAGAAAGTTGTAATAAATCGTTAACCATCCGAATCATCCGATCCGTTTCATTATGGACTACATGAAGAAATTTTGGTGCAATTTCTTTGTCTTCCCAAGCGCCATCAGTTAAAGCTTCTACATAGCTTTTCATTGTTGTAAGCGGTGTACGCAATTCATGTGAAACATTGGAAACAAACTCTCTCCGTTCTGCTTCCACCTTTTCTTGCTCTGTCACATCACTGATAACTGTAATAAATCCTGTTATATCTTCTTCATCATCAAACACCGTTGAAAAATTAGCTCGGAGAATAAAATCCTGTTCATCATCACCGAAATCAATGATCATCGATCCACTCTCATGCAGTTCAGATATATCTACCATTTTTTCTTCCAGATGCAATACATCCAGTAAAAATTCACCAACCATTTCATCCGGATTATGACCGATTAAACGCCCAGCCGCTTCATTCATCAATGTAATCGAACCAGAACTATCTGTTGCAATAACACCATCTGACATATTGGATAACACCGAGCTAAGCTTCCGCCGTTCCTCTTCAATCGTTGCATAGGAATGCTTTAGTTGATTGTTTAGATCATTAAAAGTTTCTGATAGATGACCAATCTCATCCCAGCCATACACATTTACCTTTTGAGTAAAGTCACCTCTTGCCATTTTTTGCGCTTGTCTCCGCATTTCAATAATTGGCTTGGTAATCGTTCGAGCAACTAAAATACCAATAAACGCAGATACTGTAATTGCTAAGACGGACCCTTGAAAGAATATCTCATTAATATTCATCAATTGCTTATATACAGGCTCTAATGATGCCTCTAAATAGATGACCCCTAATACAATATCAGGATCCTTTTCGTCAACAATAGGCTGAGAAAGAACATAAAATCGGTCATTGTCTTTTACATTTTTGCTTATCTCGGGTGAATTTGTCGTCAGCGTGCGCTGAATAATCGGGCGGGTTGTTTTCTTATCAATATCATCTTGTGATCCGAATCCTGTTGCTGCAATCACTCTGCTTTGATTATTAACGACTTGCAATGTCGTAATATCCTGTAGATCTACTTCCGAAACAATACCTCGTATTTCAGCTTCTAAGCTCGGCTCATTTGGGTCTTCTTCATCACGTTCACGTTGAAAAGCTTGCTCCAAGTTATAACTTAATAATTCAACACGAGCTTCGATAGATTTTTCAAAGCTTTCCATCAAGTTGTTTTCCAACTCTGTTGTAAAAAACGAGCCGATAACTTGAATAGCTACCAGCAACAACAAAATATAAATAATAATGAACTTCAATTGAATGGAACGAAAAAAACCAACTTTTTTCATGTACTAAACCTACTCCTGATCAGGATTACGCAAGTAATAACCTACTCCGCGTCGTGTTACAATCCACATCGGATTACTAGGGGTTTCCTCAATCTTCTCTCGCAGTCTTCGTACCGTAACATCGACCGTACGAACATCGCCGAAATAGTCATACCCCCAAACCGTTTCCAATAAATGCTCTCTTGTCATGACTTGTCCAATATGACGAGCAAGGTAATGCAATAATTCAAACTCTCGATGGGTGAGCTCAATTTGCTCGCCATCACGTGATACGATATACGCATCGGGATGAATAACTAACGAGCCGATTTTAATATCCTTCGAAGTCTTTGCAGTATCATCTGGAACAACTTGTTGTCTGCGAAGATTTGCTTTCACTCGGGCGATTAGTTCACGATTGCTAAATGGTTTCGTAACATAATCATCTGCCCCCAGTTCAAGCCCAAGTACTTTATCTATTTCAGAGTCCTTAGCTGTCAGCATAATAATTGGCATCGTTTGCGTTTTACGAATCTCCCGACATACTTCATTACCATCTTTATTAGGTAACATAATATCTAAAATTACTAGATCAGGATTCTCTCCTTGTGCTAAACGAATAGCTTCATCTCCATCATAAGCAACGATTACTTCATAACCTTCTTTTTCTAAATTAAATTTTACTATATCAGCAATTGGCTGCTCATCATCAACAACTAATATCTTTTGATTCACCTTTGCCACATCCTTCTTATATTACAATACTATCTATTCTATCGTACTTTTAAATAAAGTGAAACTTCATTTCAGTAATTTTAATTTCTATGAGCGTTGTCTAACACTTTAATTTTATACTAGAAAAAAGAACGATTCAAGCGTCGTTCACACATGAATCCGTCTTTCCTTTTATGTTAAAAAGAGAAAAAAAGGTGGACATAAGTATTTCGAATGATAACTACCATATTGAAACGGATATAATTTCCAAAATCCTATTCCAAATACAAAAAGTTCGCCAAGTTTTTGCCATTGTTTGACAAAGCTTAGCGAACCTATCGTTCATAGAGTAATCGATTATCAGCCAATACTAAGTGTCTATTTACAAAGGTTATTTGAATTAGCTATAAACGCTGCGCACAACATTTGTTTGTGTGCGATCCGGTCCGACCGAGAAAATAGATAATGGAATCTCTGTTAATTGTGAAACTCGTTCTAAGTAATGTCTTGCATTTTCAGGTAATTCATGCAAGCTCTTTACGCCAGTAATGTCTTCTGTCCAGCCGGGCATTTCTTCATAAACCGGCTCACACTGGGCAAGTACTGCTAGGCTTGCTGGAAAATCATGTAGAATTTCACCTTTATATTTATAAGCGACACAAATTTTCAATGTTTCTATTCCAGTTAATACATCGATAGAGTTCAAAGATAAATCTGTAATCCCACTAACACGACGAGCATGACGAACAACCACACTATCAAACCAGCCGACGCGACGTGGACGGCCTGTAGTCGTACCATATTCACGACCAACTTCACGAATACGATCTCCTGTCTCATCCTTTAATTCGGTCGGAAATGGCCCATCACCTACACGCGTAGTATATGCCTTGGACACGCCAACAACATGATTAATCTTTGTTGGTCCTACACCTGCTCCGATAGTAACGCCCCCTGCAATCGGGTTGGAAGATGTAACAAACGGGTAGGTACCTTGGTCAATATCAAGCATAACTCCTTGTGCACCTTCAAATAAAACCCGGCGCCCTTCAACCAATGCATCGTTTAGTACAACAGAAGTATCGCAGACATATGGAGCCATTTGTTGACCAAATGCATAATATTCTTCAAGGATATCATCCACTTGCATAGGCTCTACTTCATATACTTTCTCAAAGAGCCGGTTTTTTTCCTTTAAATTTTGCTCTAGTTTTTCTCGAAATATATCTTTATCCATCAAATCAGCAATGCGGATTCCGCAACGTGCAGCTTTGTCCATATATGCAGGTCCAATTCCTTTTTTCGTTGTCCCAATTTTATTTTCGCCTTTGTCCGCTTCTTGTAAAACATCTAATTTTAGATGATATGGAAGAATGACATGCGCTCGATTACTAATCCGTAAATTGTCGGTCGTCACATTCCGCTCATGCAAATAGGCAATTTCTTCTACAAATGCTTTTGGATCAATTACCATACCATTTCCTAAGACACATGTTTTTTCTTTAAAAAATATACCAGAAGGAATTAAATGCAATTTGTACGTAATATCGTCAAATTTAATCGTATGCCCTGCATTATTACCTCCTTGATAACGCGCAACAACTTCGGCATTTTGCGATAAGAAGTCAGTAATCTTTCCTTTCCCTTCATCGCCCCACTGCGTTCCAACTACTACTACTGAGGACATAGTGCACCTCCACTGAATAAATTTAATATATGTTTTTTTGAAATACATTAGTAATTCTACCAGTAAAAACAGAACCAGTCAACGTAAAACACGAACATTTTTTAAAATAAATCAATTAATATTCGTTTAATAAGTTATTATAAATGAAGATATTTGATTCGTACTTACGCATTCTTTTAAAAGAATACGGATAATGGCACTTTATAAGTTAGATCGGCTTTTCTTCACTTCTACTATTAGAAAGACTTGGCTTATCGCCAAGTCTTTATGGCGAAAGCGATCGTTTTTCTTATACTTTCCTATAGTAAAAAAAGTAGTACAAAACCATCGCCTTGGTTTTGTACTACTAATGTTAATATGTTTGGGGTGTATACCTTTCATAAGAGGCTGCTCACTATGCTTGGACTGGCACTGGTGGAATATCGCTTTCTGAATAGCGATGATCAAGATCAACGAATTTATTATATTCTTTAACAAAGGCTAATTCGACCGTACCGACCGGACCATTACGCTGTTTGGAAATGATAATCTCAATAATATTTTGTTTTTCAGACTCTGAATCATAGTAATCATCACGATAAAGGAAACCAACAATATCTGCATCTTGTTCAATACTTCCAGATTCACGTAAATCTGACATCATTGGACGTTTATCCTGTCGTGACTCTACCCCGCGGGAAAGCTGGGATAGTGCAATCAAAGGAACATTTAGCTCTCTTGCTAATCCTTTTAGTGATCGTGATATTTCTGAAACTTCCTGCTGCCTGTTTTCACGGGAATTTACACTTCCTTGAATAAGCTGTAAGTAATCAATTAAAATCATTCCTAACCCATGCTCCTGTTTTAATCTTCGGCATTTAGAACGAATATCAGCAACCCGAATTCCCGGAGTATCATCAATGTAAATGCCAGCATTCGATAAACTTCCCATTGCCATCGTTAACTTCGTCCAGTCATCTGCTTGTAACTGTCCATTACGCAGACGTTGTGCATCGATATTTCCCTCTGCACAAAGCATACGCTGTACGAGCTGTTCCGCCCCCATTTCCAAGCTGAAAATAGCCACGTTCTCATCTGTATTCACAGCCACATTCTGAGCTACATTTAAAGCAAATGCTGTTTTACCTACGGATGGGCGGGCAGCAATAATAATTAAATCATTTGGCTGAAAACCAGAAGTAATTCGATCTAAATCCCGGAAGCCAGTCGGAACTCCGGTAACATCCGCATTTTGTTGATGCAGCTGCTCAATATTATCATATACGTCAATTAAGACATCTTTAATATTTTTAAACGCCCCTGAATTTTTTCTGCTAGAAACATCAAGGATACTTTTTTCCGCTTCATTTAATACATCTTCTACATCATCCTGCCGCTCAAAACTCGATGTTACGATATCCGTTGCTGAGCGGATAAGCCTCCGCAATAATGCCTTTTCTTCAACGATACGGCAATAATAGCCAATATTTGCAGACGTTGGTACACTTTCTGCCACCTGAGATAAATATTGGACGCCTCCTGCTTCCTCCAATTGCTGTACATTGTGTAAATAAGCAGTTACAGTGACAACATCAATCGGTTCTCCTCGATCAGCCAATGCGATCATGCCAGCAAAAATGCGCTGATGACTAGCACGATAAAAATCCTCAGGATTAAGTATTTCAGCAGCAGTATTAAACGCCTCTGGATCGATAAAGATCGCCCCAATGATAGATTGTTCTGCTTCTATGTTGTGTGGAGGTGTGCGATCAATCTCATTCATCAAGTGTCTCCCCTTTCTGCGGAGGTAACATTAGAGAAGCACAAATGTCTTCATTTGTGCTCTCAAGATAAGAAAATGCCATATGTGCAAGTATAGTATTAAAAAAGTTGTTCAAAAACCCAGTTTAAAAGGTGGCTGGAGATGTCACCTTCTCGATCAAATTCGCTAGGTCGTACTAGTAGCAGCATTGCTATTTGCAGGTAAGAGTAGGCTTCACAGCAATACATAGCACGATGAAAAAATGCTTTTTCAATAACATTGCGATCTTAGCCATCTCGACACTTTTACCCTCTTTTTAAATTCACTTAAAGCTTGCTCATGCTTATCTTGGTCTATTGTTTTTCTATAACATGTACTTTAATGGTGCCTGTAACCTCTGGGTGAAGCTTTACAGGAACAGTGGTATAACCTAATGAACGAATTGGTGAATCCAGCTCAATTTTGCGTTTATCCACTTTATAACCATGATTTTTTTCTAGCGCTTCGGAGATTTGTTTGCTTGTTATTGATCCGAATAAACGACCATTATCACCTGATTTAGCGGTTAATTCCACAGTTAATTCTGCTAGCTTATCCTTTAATTTTATCGCTTCGTCTTTTTCATCTTGTTCCAACTGTTTCTGTTTGCGTTTCTTCGCTTCTAGAGCTTTCAGATTACCTGGGGTTGCTTCTTGGGCCAAATTATTTTTTAATAAATAATTCCGAGCGTAACCATCGGAAACGTTTTTTACATCGCCTTTCTTACCTTTACCTTTAACATCTTTAAGAAAGATTACTTTCATTCAGAATCGCTCCCCTCATAATATTCATCTAGTATCTGTTTTAACATCTGTTCTGCTTCGTCAACTGTTATATCAGCAATTTGTGTGGCAGCATTTGTTAAATGTCCGCCACCATTCATTTTTTCCATAATCACCTGAACATTGATATCCCCTAATGAACGGGCACTAATTCCCACTCTTCCATCTCTTCTCTCAGAGATGACAAAGGAAGCAGCTATCCCACTCATTGTCAGCAAAATATCTGCTGTCTGAGCAATTAATACAGGACCATGCACCTGACCTTTCTCAGCTTTAGCAATCGCTATTTGGCCGCGGTACATTTCTGCTCGCTCAATTAATTTGCTGCGCTTGATATAAACCTCCATATCTTCTTTCATAAACTCCTGAACAAGGACTGTATCTGCACCTTTTGCTCGTAAATAGGAGGCAGCATCAAAGGTTCTGGACCCAGTTCTTAACGTAAAGCTTTTCGTATCCACGATAATTCCTGCTAAAAGAGCTGTTGCTTCAAGCATACTTAACTTCAGCTTTTTCGGCTGGTATTCTAGAAGTTCTGTTACTAATTCAGCTGTGGAAGAAGCGTATGGCTCCATATACACCAAAGTAGGATTTTCAATAAAGTCTTCTCCCCGACGATGGTGATCTATAACAACTTTATAATCTGATTTCTGTAACAACACTTCATTTGCCACCATAGAAGGCCGATGGGTATCGACTACAACGACAAGGCTTCGATTATTGATAATAGATTCCGATTCATCTGGATCAATAAAATATTGCCAAAGCTCTTTATCTTGTTTAATAGCCTTAACTACACGATGGACTCCTGTATCCACATCTTCCGGATCAAAGACAATATAGCCAGGTACATCATTAGCAAGTGCAATGTTTAAAATACCGATTGCTGATCCTAATGAGTCCATATCAGGTGCCTTATGGCCCATTATAATAACATTGTCACTCGCTTTTATCAATTCCTTTAAGGCATGAGAAATAACCCTTGCTCTTACTCGCGTTCGTTTCTCCATTGGATTTGTTTTTCCTCCATAAAAACGAACTTTACCAGACTCATCCTTAATAGCCACTTGATCACCACCACGACCTAATGCAAGATCAAGGCTGGACTGTGCTAATTCGCCAAGTGTTGGTAAGTCCACATCGCCTACACCAACTCCGATACTTAGTGTCACAGGTGTATTTCTTTCACCACTTAATTCCCGAACTTCATCTAGAATTTCAAATTTACCTTTTTCCAGCTGTTCTAATATTTGCTTCGTCCCAACAGCAAGAAACCGTTCCTGGGATGTCCGTTTTAAATAAAGACCATACTTTTTTGACCATTCATTTAAAACGGAAGTAACTTGTGAATTCAAGTGGCTTTTACTTGTGTCATTCATGTTTTGCGTAATCTCTTCATAATTATCCAGAAAGATAAATCCAAGTACCGTTTGCTCATTACGGTATTGTGTTTGTAATTCTGATTGCTCTGTTCGGTCAAATAAATAAAGCAGCCGTTCTTCTTTTTTCACAACCGTTTCAAATACATAGCCTTGTAATTCAAACCAAATTTTGTCTTTGTTCTCCTTTATCATCGGAATTAGATCCTCCGATAAGGTATGAAGTGAATCACCGACTAATGTGCCGTCATCAAATTGGTTCATATACGGATTTGCCCATTCAATTTTATAATCTTCACTGAATAAGATAATCCCAAACGGCATCTCCAATAATGCCTCTTCTCCAACTTTTTTAATTCGGTATGATAATGTTGTAATATATTTTTCGGCTTCGTCCTGCAAAGCTTGTTCAGAACGGATGCTATAGTAAAGCGAAACAGCTAACAGGATCGTCATCACTATCCCAAGTATCCATTGGAAATACCAAGCAACACTAAGCAAGATAATGGATAATAAATAAATAACCCATACATGAGTCCGCAGTTTCGGCCTTTTTTGCTTATCTGACATCACATTCAGCTCCTACTGTGCAACACTTTTTTAAATCGTATGTAAGTTTGCTCAAAAAGTCAGGCGATAAAGACAAAGCGGATACGTTTTTTTCCATAGACAATATTACCTCTTTTTCTCCAGTCGATCCCTTAGATTCAACCCTAAATCAATAATCCCTATAAAACGAACAATAAATAAAAGGGGGGGCATAAATAGTGCTATTACGATGCAAATAATAGGAAATGCTTTCGTCATCTTTTTATGATGTGCATAAAAAAATAGGAACGAAAATCCTTGGATGGTTAACAGCATTTGTATAATAAAAATAAAATTCTGCGCAGCCATAAATAGCATACTATCCGGATCAGTAATCATGTAGGACGAAAGCAATGCAAATAGATAAATAAATAGGATGCTTACTGGAAAACGTAATGTTCGAAATGGGGGAAAACGTAATTTTTTCCTTTCAAGTCGATTAATAAGTTTGTAACCGAGCCATTGACTAATTAATGCTTGTGAAACTGCTGCACAAACAAGGAAAAACGGGAATAAATTAGTTAATAGTGTTACCGCTTGCTCCATTGATTTCTGAAATGCTTCCGTTTGTTCCTCAGTTGTAAATTGATCCATTAAGCTAACCGACATTTTAAATGACTCATCTGTTATTTGTTTAAATTCATTTAATATATTTACTTGAAGAACCACTTGCGTAAACACAAATGCAAACAATAGACCGATAATAAATCCAAAAGTCCCTCGTGCCCATGTTTCATAAGCTGAAAGATTCTTATGAATTGCTCCTCCAATCATTATACCACCAATTGCTGCCGGTACAGCAAGCGGAATGGATATGAAAGTTGCAACTAATATAGAAGATAATATAGCAGCTACCAACATAAGTAAAGCCGGTTTCCAGTCATATCTTGATGTAAACATTATAAACGGTATTGGCAAAAATAATATAGCAGCTACTGATAAAATTGGAATGAACATACTAGCTAGCAATATTACAATAAAAACAGCCGTTAATAAAGCCCCGTCTGTCATTCTTTTTGATTGATTCATTTTGCACCTCATCTAACTTAGATTGTTACTATTCCATCTTATTATAATAACATGTTTTTTGCAGAAATAGTTGTCGAAAGGAGTAGAAAAAATATTTCCCGGGAAATAACAAAGTAAAATTTCAAGCAAGGGGAACCCGGTATCGCATAAGTTATCTCAAACTTGGCTAATACTAGAATGAGATTCCGTCCCAACTAAAGTTTATATATGCTAATGTACATGAATTTCGCGGCATTATTTTTACCGTTTTTTTTAACATCCTCTTGAATACCCTATTTAAGGGCTTATTTTCTTATTTCAAACCCCTAGAAAGGTAATTATCCGTTATTTTTACTATAATGGGTATATAAACGAAATAAGGATGACGAAAATGGTATTTCTCCGGGCATTTTTACATAGTATCAAACTACCAAAAAAGAAAGCAATTTTTCAGCTTAATCGAATTGGAATGGATATAACAATTTTTTACATACTGCTTTTACTATTCATTGTCTCCCTACCAGCTTTTATTGATTATTTATTAGGTAGCAGTAAACTGGCTAATGCACTAAATATTTTTTTTAAGATTATCTACTTTTTTATCTTTAATTATTTACCATTATCCATCATTGTATTTATGCTTATTTCTTTGATTGCAGCTGTTGGTACAGGATTAGCTAAACTAATGCAGCGAAAATTAAAATACTCTATTCTCTGGAAAATGACTGCTTATACAACAACCATTCCTTTTCTAGTGTATTCATTAGCTGCATTATTTTTACCGATTGGCAATATGTATCTTTTAATATTTTGTATTTATTCTCTCTTGTTTATTGTTTTAATCATTTCTGTATATCCAAAGAGAAGAAAAAAATAATGGATCTGCTTCTATTTAATTTTTTCTGCCTTCAATGCCCCATAACATGCTGAATAAACAAATGACTAGGAGGTTTTACATGAAACGCGTTTTATTTCTGATGCTTAGCTTAATTATATTAGCTGGTTGTGCTATGAGTGAGGAAGATGAGCTCTTTCAAAAATCCAATAAGAAAAATACCATATATATATCTGCTGCTACGAGCTTAGAGGATGCACTGCCAGAAATAATCACAGCCTTTGAAAAAAAGCATCCCTATATTACTGTGGAAGTTACTTATGCCAGCTCTGGTCAGCTTGCTAGCAAAATTCAACAAGGTGCTCCTGTCGATTTATTTTTATCAGCAAATTATGAATGGGTTGATGTGTTAAATAAAGAAGGATTAATTATAAAAAATTCCTTAAAAAAATTTATTGGGAATGATCTTGTATTAATTACTAATGCCGATAGTCAATTTGATTTATTGAAATTAGAGGATTTAAAATTTATACCGTTTGACCAACTTGCTCTTGGCGATCCTGTTAGTGTCCCTTCCGGAAATTATGCAAAAGAAGCATTGGAATCTGCTGGCTTATGGGAAGACCTTAAAGATAAATATTTATTTTTAAAAGATGTCCATCAAGTCGTTGATTATGTTGAAAGTAATAAAGCAGAGCTAGGGATTGTTTATGCTTCGGACACTCATCAGAATGAACAAATCCGTGTAATCAAGGAAATAAATAAAGACTTACATTCTCCTATTCAATATTATACAGGTATTACCTCATATAGTACGAATCATCATGATGCAGAAACATTTATTGACTACTTACAATCTGAGCAAACTGCTAAGATCTTTGAATCCTATGGCTTTAAAAAATTATCTGTTGAAAAATAACAGCCAAATTCCAAGTTCGTGTTTCATGCAGTTTCTTACAAAATGATATACATATACAATTTTGATTGTAAACAAAACCTGTCATATTTAGCGCAAAGATGATAATCGTTATACTTATAATGGTATCTTAAAATTTTTTAGAATTGCTAACTTACTGCTAAAAACTAGTATGTATAAGAAAAATTGCAGCTACGAGAGAATCCGATGTTGACTTATCGAAGGAAGCAGACAAGTTTGTTAGCTGCACGGGTGCTTAAGCTAGACGATGCTAGGTAAAAGCAAATATCATTTTCCAGACAATGAAAAAACCTTCTATACCTAGCCCTAAACGGACTAAATATAGAAGGTTTTTTGTTTAATCGTTAACATATGGCAATAATGCCATTGTACGAGCACGCTTAATTGCTTTTGTTAGCTTACGTTGATATTTTGCAGAGGTTCCAGTTACACGACGAGGAAGAATTTTTCCACGTTCGGAAATAAAACGTCTTAGCAAATCAACATCTTTGTAATCAATGTGTGTAATTCCGTTCGCTGTAAAGTAACACACTTTACGACGCTTTGCGCGTCCACGACGAGCCGCCATTTATAACCCCTCCTTCTAGTTTAGAATGGTAAGTCATCATCTGATATTTCAATAGGCTCTCCATTATTACTAAATGGATTGTCTTGATCATTAGGTTCAAATTGATTAGGTTCATATGGGCTCTGGTTTCTATTTGGTTGAAATCCTGATGAGCTTTGTCCCCCACCTTGCGAGGAGCCTTTTGATTCCAAAAACTGTACACTGTCTGCTACGACTTCGGTTACAAAAACAGTCTTGCCATCCTGTCCTTCAAAACGACGAGTTTGTAAACGTCCGTCAACTCCTACCATGCTTCCTTTTTTCATATAATTAGCAAGATTCTCTGCTGCTCTACGCCAGACGACACAATTGATAAAGTCAGCTTCTCTATTTCCTTGCTGATTTGAAAAAGGACGGTTTACTGCAAGCGTAAAATTAGCTACAGCTACTCCACTTGGGGTATAACGTAAATCAGGATCCTTCGTCAACCTGCCGACAAGTACGACACGATTTAACATCAGAACCACTCCTTATTATTGATCATCTTCTCGAACGATAATATGACGAATAATATCATCAGAAAACTTCGCAAGACGATTAAACTCGCTAATAGCTTGTTCATCACTACTGAAGTTAATGATTACATAGTATCCATCACGATAGTCATTGATTTCATATGCAAGACGTTTCTTGCCTACTTCATCAACTTTTTCAATCTCCGCGCCATTTTCAGTAAGAATTCCTTTGAAACGCTCAATTAAAGCTGTTTGCGCTTCCTCTTCCATGTCTGGGCGGATGATATACATGATTTCATATTTTCTCATCCGTAGCACCTCCTTTTGGACTTACGGCCCCTATGTAAATACTTATTCTACTAGGAGCAAGGAGTAATTCAAATAATTAATTACTCACGATAGTGTATTATACCAAAATTCATTCTACATTACAAGGTTTCGAGAGATCCTTTTTTACGTTTGATTAAACATTAAATCGGAAATGAATAACATCGCCATCTTGTACGATATATTCTTTTCCTTCTAACCTTACTTTCCCATTTTCTCTGGCTTTAGCCATCGAACCAGCTGCTAATAAATCTTCATAAGAAACTGTCTCTGCACGGATAAAACCTCGTTCAAAATCAGTATGAATAATACCCGCTGCTTGTGGCGCTTTAATTCCTTTACGAAATGTCCAAGCTCGTACCTCTTGTTCTCCAGCTGTAAAATAAGTAGCTAAGCCTAATAAATGATAAGATGCCTTAATCAATTGATCTAAACCTGATTCCGTAATTCCTAATTCATCTAAGAACAGCTTCTTCTCTCCCGGATCTAGTTCAGAAATTTCTTCTTCAATCTTCGCACAGACGACAATCACTTCCGCATCCTCTTTAATCGCATATTCCTTTACTTTCTGTACGTTTTCATTGGCATCAGGATCCGTTACTTCATCTTCACTAACGTTTGCAACATAAAGCATTGGTTTACTCGTAAGAAGATGCAAACCCTTCACTAGTTTACGTTGTTCTTCTGTAAATTGTAGTGCTCTTGCAGGTTTTTCTTCTTCTAACCCTGTTTTTAATTTCAGGAGAACATCATATTCTAAAACCGCCGTCTTTTCCTTTTGACGTGCCAGCTTCTCTACTCGTTGTAAGCGTTTATTTATAGTTTCTAAATCTGCAAGGATTAATTCTAAATTAATCGTATCCATATCATCAACTGGATCTACTTTTCCAGAGACATGGGTAATGTTATCATCTTGAAAACAGCGGACAACCTGACAAATTGCATCTACTTGACGAATATGTGATAAAAACTGGTTTCCTAACCCTTCTCCTTTACTAGCCCCCTTCACAATACCAGCAATATCTGTGAATTCAAATGTCGTTGGTACTGTTTTTTTTGGTTTTACTAATTCCGTTAATTTATTTAAGCGTTCGTCGGGTACTTCCACAATTCCAACATTAGGGTCAATCGTAGCAAATGGATAATTTGCTGCTTCTGCCCCAGCTTGAGTAATAGCATTAAACAATGTTGATTTACCAACATTTGGAAGTCCAACAATTCCTGCTGTTAATGACATGCAAATTTCAACTCCTTAAGGATTCCATTCATAAGAACGCGTTTGTTCCTTTAATTATAGATACAAGCAAAAAAAATGACAAGCAGACAAAAAACAAAAGTAGGCAAGTTTAATATGCCTACTTTTGCCTCTTACCCTATTATATTTCTGTTTTTCTTTTTATCTACCTTATATTATACCATTTTATCACTGAAAACTCCATTTTTACAGGTAGAAATGTTTATCTGAATACGTTAAGATAAATCATATTACTTCATTCAATTTCACTAACAGTTGCTTGATAATTATATGATTAGGAAACCTACATATCTGCTAATAATCTAAAGGGTAAGTGAAAAAACGGAGAAATTAGATTTGTTCTACTGCTCTTTTCTTTCTAATACTTTCTTCATTTTTTTCTCAAACTGCTTTCTTGGAATCATAACACTATGATCACAACCTAAGCATTTAATACGGATATCCATTCCCATTCGAATAATTCTCCACCGATTTTCTCCACATGGGTGGGGCTTTTTCATTTGTACAACGTCATGAAGTCCAAATTGTTTTCCTTCCATTTTTATTCTACTCCTCGTTTTTTTCTTCCTTATATTATAGCATTTATTTATCGATCGCCTTCTTGAGACTGTTCTGGTTCATCATCGTCTGGATGAGCTCTTTGCAGGTGTGAATTTGATTGTAATTGTTGCATTTGACTTTTATCTAACATATTTTCCTTTTGTTCTCGTGAATACATGACTATCCGTTGAGCAGGAATTTCAATACCATTTCTGTATAAATAATCCTGGATATCACGTCGAATATTACGCTCCCCCGCCCACTGAAAACCAGGTAGTGTTTCCGTTATTACACGAATCACAAAGTGGGAGGCTGCGAGATTTTGTACCCCAATAATCTCCGGTGTTCCAACCAGAAAGTCATATTTATCTGGTAACGTTGCTGCAACTTCATTAATTAATCTTTCTGCATCATCGACACTATTTTCATATGGAACATTAACATCTACGATAGCTAATCCGTTATGGACAGAATAATTAACGACTTGTGTTATATTTCCATTGGGTAAAATATGCATTTCGCCTGTCCAGCTTAACACTTTGGTTGTACGTAAACCTATTTCTTCTACTGTACCTTCTATACCGGAGACTTTGACATAATCACCTACAGAAAATTGATCTTCAAAAATAATGAAGAAGCCTGAGATAACATCTCGAACGAGGTTTTGGGCACCAAAACCGATTGCCAAACCAGCAACTCCTGCACCTGCTATTAATGCACCTACTTTGAAGCCAAATACCCCATCAAGTATCATTATAAGAGCAATAAAATATACAACATATTTTATAACATTTTTAATTAATTTTTTTAATGTATTTTCACGGCGTTCGGAGATACGAATTGGGCCTTTTTCTCGTTTTTTAAACAAACGATCTACTAGCTTGCGACTAATTCGCACTGCTGTATAGGCTAAAAGGAGAATAACGATAATGCTAATGATACCCTCCACTACAGCCCACCATAATTCTGGTCCGGTTATATATTTCCAAAAGCCTGTTAATTGGTTATTTACATTATCTATTCCTTTTTCTACTTCATTTTCTATTTTGTTCTGAGATAGCTTCATCTTATACCTCCCAAACTAATTATGATGCTTTTTTGTTATCTATTTTGTTCCAAATCGGAAAGAATAACAGTCTTGTTAATACGTATAGATTTAAAATTCCATAGATTGGATATAGATATTCAATCAATGTTGAAAATCCTAATGCTGTTAATGGAATCATTGTAGCTAAGGTAAGGCAAACAAGCAACCATATAGGCTGTTGAATATAATCCTGTATTCTTGTAACAATGCCTAGAACTCCGGCTGCTGCTGTGGTAAAAATAGCAAACCACAATAGAATACTCATAAAAACAAGCATTTGAAACGGATAATTCTTCATAATTGCAAATAATGGAATCTCGTACAATAATATTTCATCAGCGATCTGAATTAAACTATTATTATAAATAAAAGAAATAACTCCTAATATGAGTCCACTGCCAACCGAAGCAATCCAAATTTCTTGTTTTGACTGGACTTTATTTCCAATTGCACCTAATACCGCTATCAATGGAAGGATATTAAGAGCCGTAAACGGAAAAGCCGCTATCCAATTACGTTGCTCATGCCAATGTGAAAATAAATCAAGCTTTTGATCATATGTAAACCATAATAGTACAAATAATAGTCCGGTTAATAGCAATGGCAGAATAAATTGATTCATTGATAAAAGTCCATTGATCCCTTTTAAAAACAAAATAATTAAAGCAATAATTATTATACTTATACCCCACCAATATGAAAAGTTAAACGCCTGAGATGTTGCTCCACTACCTGCTATCATTATTACTGTTGTGGTAAATAAATAAACAAAAATCATAACATCATATACTCCCGTCAATCTTACACCGACAATTTCACGTAAAACTGGCAAGTAATGGGTTGATCTTTGCTCATGGCTAATCGTCATAATAACAATACAACAAATTGTAAAAAAGAGGGCAAATAGAATAATTGCTAGTCCACTTTCATGCCCAAAAAATTGCCATAATTCCCTTCCAGAAGCATAACCGGCACCGATTGTTGTTCCAATGATTAAAAACATCCATTTCAATCCTGCATTAACCATCCTATTTCCCCCAATGTTTTATATTCCATGTATAGATTAAAAAAAATAACCGTATACTATACCAATATGTTTTTGGAGGATAAGCTATGAATTTAAAAAACACATTTGATAATAGAAGGAAGAATTATCGCATGCATCATAGTGATCCTAAGCTCATTCCTTTAATGCTGGAACACATGATTTCTTGGATGCCACAGGTACCACGTGAATATGTCGTTTTATCTATAGGTACTGATCGTTCAACAGGCGATTCTTTAGGGCCGCTGGTTGGAAGCTTCATTGCAGAGAAAAAACTAAAACATATATCCATATATGGTACATTAGATAATCCAGTTCATGCAACTAACTTAACAGAATATATAAACCGTATTGAAGCAACATATCATCATCCGTTTATTATTGCAATCGATGCTTGTTTAGGAAAAGCAACTTCAGTGGGGCAAATTATTGCCGGAAAAGGTGCAATCAAACCGGGTGCTGCACTGAATAAACCATTACCACCAATCGGGGATATTCATATTACAGGTGTTGTCAATATTAGTGGATTTATGGAGTATTCCGTTTTACAAAACACGAGACTTAACCTTGTGATGACAATGGCTCGATCTATCGCTGAACTTTTAAACGAATTAGATCAGCGTTTAACATTCAGAAAAACTTCCCCTGCCATTATTACGCAAGGATCGAATTCTTCCATTAGCTAATTTTTATAAGCATTCACGAAGATTTATTTTTATCTTTAAATGACTTAAAAATATAGTGATACTTCTTTTCAGTGGGGCTTTTTCATTCGTCCCCTACTAACGGAAGTAGAACAAAAACTAAAATCTTAGGCGTTCTTGAAAAAGAAGGGAACTTTTTCTATGTGCGAAAGCCTATTCATGCAGTCTTTCTTTTCCTAAAAAAGGGAAAGCTCTTTTTCTTTATGCGATGTGTCACTGTCGAAGTTTTTCTTTCCCTGACAAAGAAACACACTTTTACTTCGTGCGATGCTTATTCAAGCAGTAACGCTGGCCTATCGTACCGAATGAACTGCCATTTAGATACCGTTACCCCCTTATAATTCTGTATATTCTCTATAAATTTTGAAGTGGGAGTCTTACATCTTCTTAGATACGGTATACATTACAAATTCTATTAAAATAATTGATAGACATAAAAGATAATTCCAACTGCAAGTTTCCCATTCGAATGGAAATAATGTTTAAAAAGTTTATTTCAATTGCAAAGATAAGGATACCACCAACTGCAATCAGCTCAGTAATCAATCCATTAAAAAAAAGCATTCGGTACTAGTCAGCGGTAATACAGTGATTGCTCCATAGTATAAAAAACTACAGGGAACACGGACAACAAAACACCTCACCTTAAAGGGACATACTAAAGCAAACAAATCCATCTGAAATATATTTGGTGATAAAAACTTCATGATTTCCTCGATGTCACTATCTAATGCTCCCATTATAGATTACGAAAATTAACGAAGCAGTATTTAAAATTGATATCCGATCAGGATTAATTGATATTGCCAATGCACTACTTAACCATTTTCCTAAATCAAAGCCCTTTTCCAATTAAAGAACTCAACTATGATAGTACCAGTTAATAGACTGAGTAAACAACATTATATTTTCTGCAGCAATCGCCATTTGCAAGCCGATTAACATGACTGAAAGTCCAATTCCTTGCATAATCTCTTTTAGGAATTTACGAAGTCAATGTACACCGTTATAACTAATATTCTGTTTTCTCCCTTTTCAATACATTAATTCAACTTATACCTGCTATGTTTACAAGCCTATTATATTATCTCTATAAAACATGTCAGCCAATCGTATGCTATTATTTTATGTTTCACGTGAAACATTCTTTACTCTAGTAATCTATTTTTTAATGAAAAGGTCGGTACACCAAAGAACAACAATATTTTGAACGACTTGGCTGGTCGCCTAGTCTTTCTGGCGAAAGCTATCGTTTTTCTTATACGATAAATCCTAAAGTTTTATACTTTCCCATAGAGATACATAAAGTACAAGCACTCTATAAGATCAGGTAAACAGGGGAACTTACCACGAGATACAGTGAAACTTTATTGAAAGCGTACCTCTTCTTGAAATGCAACGAAAACTAATAAACTCGGTTGTCCTTAAAAAAATCACGACATATTGCTGAAGTTTTTCCTTATTCTTGAAAAAACCACGATTTATTGCTTACGTAGCTTCCTTATCCGGTTGCAACATCTTTATGACCGACATCCTTGAATAGTTTGATGTAGTGCTTCTGAAGCTCATCTGTCTGTCATCCGTACAAATCGGGTATTTAGGCGGCGGTTCTCTCATAAAAGTTCACAATATGTTATGCCAATTTTCAAATGAGAGAAATATGACTCCTTACATTACATGGGATAAGGAAATATGCCCCTACAACAGGAGCATGCCGATGCCTGAGCGGTAAGCCCGCTTTTAGTTTGAACTTCCTTTAGACTCAAGCCGACGATTGACTTATCGTAGAAAGAAGATCGTAGTTTGCTTGGTACTTAAGCGTATAAGGTTAGACAAAGATACTTTCAAATAAGCTACCCGTCATGTTATAGAGGATATAAATTCTTAAAGAAATAAAAGGCTGACAATAAGATGCCAGCCTTTTAGCTATTCATTAGTTTTCTAACGTTTCGATGATACGTTGGAGATCATCGTCACTATAAAACTCAATTTCTATTTTCCCTTTTCGTTTACCTCTTTGAATGGAGACAGCGGTTCCGAACCTTTCTCTAAGAAATGTTTCTCTTTCTTTAATAAACAAATCTTTCTTAGGTTTTTCCTTCTTCTGAACCGGTCTATCATTTAATTGGATAATTAACTTTTCAACTTGTCGTACGTTTAACTTTTCTTTTCTAATTTTCTGCACTACTGCTTGGAGCTTTGTTTTATCTTTTAGCCCTAACAAAGCTCTGCCATGCCCCATTGAAAGTTCCCCATTATTAATATAAGCGATAACTTGTTCTGGTAAAGAGAGTAAGCGAATCATATTTGCGATATGTGATCGGCTTTTTCCAAGACGTTTTGATAATTCCTCTTGGGTTATCTTTAATTCGTTCATTAAGTTTGCATAGGCGTGTGCCTCTTCAATTGGCGTCAAATCTTCACGTTGAAGATTCTCTAAAAGTGCTAGTTCCATCATTTTTTCATCCGTTAATTCTTTAATGATAACCGGTATGCTTTCTAACCCTGCTTCTTTAGCAGCACGAAACCTTCTTTCGCCAACAACAATTTCATATCCCTTGATACTTTTCCGAGCAATTAAAGGTTGAATGATACCGTATTCTAAAATAGATTCCTTCAACTCCTCAATCGCATCAGCATGGAATGTTTTTCGTGGTTGGTATGGGTTTGGGCGACAATCTTTAATAGCTATTTCCTCGATAACATCATCATGTTTTTCTTCAATATCTGGAAACAGAGCATTAATCCCTTTACCTAACCCTTTCGCCATTGGCCATCACTTCCTTCGCTAATTCAAGATATACTTCCGCGCCTTTTGATTTTGCATCATAAGTAATAATTGGCAGACCATGACTTGGAGCCTCACCTAGTCTTACATTTCTAGGAATTATCGTTCGATAGACTTTATCTTGAAAGTATTTCTTCACTTCCTCTATTACTTGTAAACCGAGATTCGTTCGGGCATCAAGCATTGTTAATAATACACCTTCAATCATCAGTGTCTTATTAAGATGCTTTTGTACAAGTCTTATCGTGTTCAGTAATTGACTAAGCCCTTCCAATGCATAATACTCACACTGTACTGGAATAATAACCGTATCCGAGGCGGTTAACGCATTCAAAGTTAATAATCCTAATGATGGAGGGCAATCAATAATAATATAGTCATAGGCTGATTTCAAGTTTTCCAACGATTTTTTCAGGCGAATCTCTCTAGATATTGTTGGCACCAGTTCAATTTCTGCACCGGCAAGCTGTATAGTAGCAGGTATGATATCTAAGTTGTCTATAGTTGTTGGAATACACACTTCTTCAGCAGGTAGTTCTTCGACAAGAACATTGTAAATACAATGTTTTACATCTGCTTTGTTAATCCCTGTTCCACTTGTTGCATTCCCCTGAGGATCAATATCTACGAGAAGAACTTTATTACCTAAATGTGCTAAACATGCACTTAGATTTACCGATGAAGTTGTTTTTCCTACACCACCTTTTTGATTTGCGATGGACATTATTTTTCCCATGTTGACACCTACCTAAAAACAATATACTATCTATTTTATCACTTTTTCTATTAAATAGTGGACTTATTTCACTTTTGTTAGCAATTCGTAATCAACCGGTGAGCAAGAAAGCGTGAAATAAATGTTTTTTCCTGAATTTACTAATGAACATGTTCCCCTATTTTAATATTTTTGCTTTTGTTTTCTATACAACTAATGAAGAAATGTATAAAATACCCATCTTTCAGAGTGGAAGATGGGTATTTATAAAAATATATAATTATAAATCAATAAAAATATTATGTTTTTTGAAGTACCTGCTATTATTTAATTTATCAATGGGCTCATTTATAGATAATTAAACTTTACTAAAAATATGAACTAGTCTCGTTGATTTTAGGATAAATCCTAAGAATGTCTATTCTTAAAAACAGAGCCTGTCTTGTACTACAGGTTTTGCACAGATAAATGCTTGTTGTACTCATACTCAAAACACAAACTACAAAATTAATTTTCTGTACTTACGTAACATGTAAAATTATGATTTCTTTTTTGGTATCTTAATTGTAATTTGATAATAATCTTCTAGATCTTGTTCATCTGACTCCACTTCAACTCCTGTATCGGAAACCATATTTAATGATTGACGTATCGTATTCATAGCTATGCGGATATCTTTATTAAATCCCTTTCGCTTTACAGTTGGCTTTTTCTTTGTTGGTTTATTCTTTTCGTTTATTTTAGCAATGCGATCTTCTGTTTGTTTAACGTTCAGACCTTTTTCGACTATCTCTTGCAATAGTTTTATTTGCTGTTCTTCATCCTTTATTTTAATTAATGCACGAGCATGTCTTTCTGTAATATACTTCTCTAGCAATGCTTCTTGTACAGCATCTGGTAATTTTAATAGTCGAAGCTTGTTCGCTATGGTTGATTGATTTTTACCTAGTCGCTGTGCTAGTGCTTCCTGTGTTAAGGAGTGGAGCTCAATTAATTTTGCATAGGCAGCTGCTTCTTCAATTACAGTCAGTTCTTCCCGCTGCAAGTTTTCAATAAGAGCGACTGAAGCTGTTTCTGTATCAGTCATTTCCTTAACAATTGCAGAAATATATTCCCAACCTAAAGAATTGACAGCACGCCAACGTCGTTCCCCTGCAATAATTTCATATTGTTCCTCGCCTTCTTCAGCTTCATCCAGCTGGCGAACAATAATTGGTTGAATCATTCCATGGGTTTGAATCGTTTGAGCAAGTTCTTTTATTTTTTCATCACTAAATATCGACCTTGGCTGATATCGATTAGGTTTTATATTTTTAACGGGAATCTGAATAACCTCGTCTGAATGATTCGTCTCCTCGTCGACGTCAACTTCAGATTTATCACCGATTCCAAAAAAACGGTTAAAGGGCTTCACCATAATCCCACACCACCTCAATTGTACTTTTAAAAACTATCTATGTATAAAATATAAAATGTTTCACGTGAAACATTTTATATGGATTACTATGTTATGTTCATTATAGCATAGGAAAAGGTTTCATAGTAAAACGTTCACATCGCTAATTCTTTGCATTTAGGTATAACTATGACTGTACTATCAACCACTCTTTCTTTTGACTACTATTTTAAGCTCATAAAAGGAGGTAATTATGTAGCTGCAATTATATGAAAAACATGAAATAATAGACGGAGCGCTTTCTGTGCAAAATTTCAACATTTCTTAACATATAAGAAAAAACGCCGCAGCAAGATGCTGCTGCGCGTAATCTATTCTTTATTTTTTTACGTTGTTTGTTCGACTTTATTTTACCATATTTCTAGTTGAAAGAATATGCTTATTTCTTATTTCTATAAAGTGAAACTTCATTCAGTAGGAGTTTGCTTCCCTCTCCTACTGAAGGTTAGTACCCCAAGGGTATGACCTAAAGGCCCTTGAACCAATCAAGCATTTAGGTGCCGTTTTCTCTCACTTAGCCCCTTTTGTATCAACTAAAGGCTCTTGAAGTGGGAGGCTTACGACATCTTACATGCGAAAAAAAATGAAACTGCTATCAATGAGATCTTACTTCATCCCACACTGATATCACTAGAAAATAGCTTAGGTGCTCAGTTAGCGACGTACAAACTGCAAGCGTCTGAAATAAAATGAAACTTCACTTAAGGAGTACTTTTCCCCTTGAAAAAATCGTGATGCGTCGCTGACGCAGCTTTTCTTGTCCTTGAAAAACTGCGATGTCTATTCAAGCAGTCTCTCATGTTCCATACACCTGAATAAATTGGCATTTACGTGTCGTTATTTTCCACTTAGACTTTTGCATATTCTCTATAAATCTAGAACGGAGTCTTATAACCCCATTACCCCTTAGATGGGATAAAAATCTATTTTCCTGGTTTCATATACACTTATCAAACTGATTAGAAATTGTGTGTGTTTTTCTTTCCAGCTTAATCAATCGGGTCTTTATTTGGGATTCCTGGTTTTCTAGGATATTTTTTTGGGGTTTTTCGTGTTTTATAAATCTCAATAATGGAGCGTTCACTTTCTTCTTGTGGCAAAGTAAACGTATGAATACTTTTCAATTCTCCGCCAAGTAATTCAATGGCTAACTTAGCCTGATCTACTTCTTCTTTTGCTTTTGCTCCTTTCATCGCCAAAAAAACTCCTTGCCTCTTCACAAGTGGCAAACAAAGTTCACTTAATACTGACATGCGCGCAACAGCTCGAGCCGTTACCATATCAAATGATTCACGAAATTTTGTGTTTTTACCAAAGTTTTCAGCACGATCATGGTAAAATGCCACCTGGTTTAGTGAAAGATCCAACGCTAACTGGTTTAAAAAGCCGATGCGTTTTTTTAATGAATCTACAATAGTTATTTGTAAATGAGGAAAGCATATTTTTAACGGAATACTCGGAAAACCTGCTCCAGCACCCACATCACAAATTGACTTTACATCAGTGAAATCAAAATAGAATGCTGCGGTAACCGAATCATAAAAATGTTTTAAATACACATCTGCTTCCACTGTTAAAGCTGTCAAATTAATTTTCTTATTCCATTCAATCAGGTTATGGAAATAAATGGAAAATTGTTGTTTTTGTTGTGCATCCAACTCTATTCCCTTTTCCTGTAATACTTGAAAAAATTGCTCTGGATTCATTCAATAAACTCCTTATGTAAAATAAGCAGATTTAGCAAGATACAACTAAATCTACTTATTATAATTAATTAGCTAACCGAGCGACATTTCCTTGTTCAATATAGACAACTAAAATAGATATATCTGACGGATTTACACCTGAAATACGTGATGCTTGCCCCACTGAGAGTGGGCGTACTTTCTTCAATTTTTCTCTCGCTTCTGAAGCAATTCCGCTAATTTGATCATAATCAATATCGCTAGGAATTTTCTTTCCTTCCATTTTTAACATACGTTCTACTTGTTCTTTTGCTTTTTTAATATATCCTTCATATTTAATTTGAATACCGACTTGTTCTGTCACATCTTGTGGCAAAGTTAGATCAGCATCAATAATCGGAGCTAATATATCATAGGATAGCTCAGGTCTTTTTAATAAATCATATGCCTTTATTGCGTCTTTCATTGGAGTTGCACCCGCTTTTTCTAATAAAGCATTTACCTCAGGTGTAGGCTTAATAACTAATTTATGCAATCTTTTCTTTTCCTCTTCAACTAAACGATATTTCTCAGTAAACGCAGCATATCGTTCTTCAGAAATAAGTCCAAGTTCATATCCTAATTCAGTTAAGCGTAAATCTGCATTATCATGTCTTAACAAGAGACGATATTCAGCACGCGATGTCAAAAGACGGTATGGTTCATTGGTACCTTTTGTTACTAAATCATCAATGAGTACTCCAATATAAGCTTGGGATCGATCTAGGATAACTGGTTCTTTACCAAGAACCTTTGCGGCCGCATTAATTCCAGCCATGATCCCTTGCGCCGCTGCTTCTTCATAGCCAGATGTTCCATTTATTTGCCCGGCTGTAAATAATCCAGATATCTTCTTTGTTTCCAATGTTGGCCAAAGTTGAGTCGGTACGATCGCATCATATTCAATTGCATAGCCGGGACGCATAATTTCTGCATTTTCTAATCCCTCTACGCTGCGAACAATATCATGTTGTATGGATTCAGGTAAAGAAGTTGATAATCCTTGTACATAAACCTCTTCCGTATCTCTTCCCTCTGGCTCTAGGAAGATTTGGTGACGTGGTTTATCATTAAAACGGACAATTTTATCCTCAATGGACGGACAGTATCTAGGTCCTGTTCCTCTCTTCATTCCTGAATACATAGCAGAAAGTGACAAATTGTCATTAATTATTCTGTGTGTAAATTCATTCGTATAGGTTAGCCAGCAGGGAATTTGGTCGGTAATATATTCTGTCGTTTCATACGAAAAGCTTCGTGGTGTTTCGTCACCTGGTTGAATTTCCGTTTTCGAATAATCAATGGTATGACTATTTACTCGTGGTGGTGTACCAGTCTTAAAACGAACCAATTCAAAGCCAAGTTCTTCCAGATTTTCCGATAGTTTAATCGTTGGTCTTTGATTATTTGGCCCACTTTCATATTCCAGATCTCCCATAAGGACCTTTCCACGCATAAACGTTCCGGTGGTAACAATTACAGTTTCTGCTCGGTATGCAGCATTTGTTTCTGTAATAACACCTTTACATACACCGTCTTCAACAATTAAGCGGTCAACCATTCCTTGACGAAGTGTAATATTTTTTTCATTTTCGATGATTTTTTTCATTTCCTTAATATATAAAGGTTTATCAGCTTGGGCCCGCAGCGCTTGAACAGCTGGTCCTTTTCCAGTATTTAATAAACGCATTTGAATATGCGTCTTATCGATGACTTTTGCCATTACTCCTCCAAGGGCATCAATTTCGCGAACGACAATTCCTTTGGCAGGACCGCCAATCGATGGATTACATGGCATAAAGGCAATCATATCTAGATTTAAGGTAAGCATTAATGTTTTTGCTCCCATTTTTGCAGCTGCAAGACCAGCCTCAACTCCTGCATGACCTGCACCGACCACGACTACATCATAATGTCCAGCATCATAAGTCATTGGTCTCATCCTTTCTAATTAAGAGTATCGTTATTTTCCTAAACAAAATTGTGAGAATAGCTGATCGATGAGGCTGTCACTTGCTGTATCCCCAATTATCTCACCTAACAGTTCCCACGTTCTGGTTACATCAATTTGCACAATATCTAACGGTAAACCGAGCTCCAATCCTTTCATTGCATCCTCTAAAGCTTTTTTAGCTTGTTTGAGCAGTTGAATATGGCGGACATTAGAAACATAGGTTAAATCACCCATATCCATTTCTCCAGCAAAAAACGTCTTAGAGATCGCCTTTTCCAGCTCATCTACCCCCTCTTCCTTCAATAAGGAGGTGGTAACAATAGGTTTTCCCTCACTTAATTCTTGAACACGATCTAGATCCAGCTTTTGTTCCAAATCTGTTTTATTAATAACAACAATATAATCCAATCCTTGAATAGCTGCAAACAGCTTTTCATCTTCTTCGGTTAATACGTCATTATAGTTTAACACGAACAAGATTAAATCGGATTCCTTTAATACTTGCCGTGATCGTTCTACACCAATTTTTTCAACAATATCCTCTGTCTCTCGAATTCCGGCAGTATCGACTAATCGCAACGGAACTCCTCTTACATTTACATATTCTTCAATAATATCCCGCGTTGTTCCAGGTATTTCAGTGACAATTGCCTTATTTTCCTGAACAAGCGCGTTCATTAGTGACGATTTACCGACATTTGGTCTACCAATAATTGCGGTTCCCAAGCCTTCACGTAAAATCTTACCTTGTTTAGCTACCTGTAAAAGGTTGTTAATCTCAGCATATACTTCTTTAGTCTTTGTACGCATCATTTCATGTGACATTTCTTCCACATCGTCATATTCTGGATAATCAATATTAACTTCTACATGGGCAACTGTTTCCAATAAATCTTGACGGAGTCGACGGATTAAAGCAGATAATCGCCCATCCATCTGTTTCAAAGCTACAGACATCGCTTTGTCTGTTTTCGCCCGAATTAAATCCATTACAGCTTCTGCCTGTGACAAGTCAATTCTGCCATTAAGAAATGCCCGCTTTGTGAATTCACCCGGTTCTGCAATACGAGCTCCTTGACTTAACACTATTTCTAATACGCGGTTTACAGCTACCATGCCTCCGTGACAATTTACTTCAACTACGTCTTCACGAGTAAATGTTTTTGGTGCTCGCATTACAGAAATCATTACTTCCTCAGCAACCTCTTTCGTTTCCGGTTCGATAATTTTTCCGTAATGAATCGTATGAGAAGCTACGTCTATTAAATTTTTACCCGTAAAAACTTTTGCAGCGATTGCTATAGCCTCTGGACCACTAAGACGAACAATAGCAATGGCTCCTTCACCAATCGGTGTTGATATGGCAGCGATTGTATCTGTTCCCACTTGCAAATCACCTCCAACCTATTACAGTTTCATCTATATCAAGTAACATAATTTTCATTGTCACTAACTTAATAGAATATCATAAATTGAACAAAAAATAAAGTTATCCACAATATTTTCTCGCAAATAATTGTAATTATTATACACATGTGGATAACTGCTTCTATTTTAAAATCGTTTATTTTTAATAATGAACAAAAAAGAGGAGAACTATTGTATTTTTTGTCTACATACTAAAACACTGAAACTTTTTCTTTCTATAAGAACCTAAAAAAAGCACAGTAATTGATAGCGACATACAAACTGGGAAGGTTCTAACTAGATAAAATGAACCCTCATTCATAGGGTATAGGTATAATATTTATAGATAAAAAACCGCTCAGTTAAAAACTAAGCGGATGAATAATTCACTTATGGTTGAATCACAATATGTCGATGCGGTTCTTGACCATCCGAATAAGTCGTAACAGATTTATTCGATTGAAGTACACTATGAATGATTTTTCGTTCAAATGCAGGCATCGGATCGAGTGCTATCTTTTTATTTAAGCGAATTGCCTTATCTGCCATTTTTAAAGCAAGCGCCTCGAGAGTTTCTCTTCTACGAGCTCGATATCCTTCTGCATCTAATGTGACCGTGAGATATTCAGTACCACCATTTTTATTGATTGCTAAATGCAATAAATACTGTAGTGCATTTAATGTTTGTCCGCGTTTACCAATTAAAATGGCAATGTCTTTCCCTTCTACCTCATACGTCACATGATTGTCCTCTACAGAAGTGTGAACAGTAGCAACGATATTCATTTGTTCTATCATTTTTTGGAGATATTTTTCTGTTTTTTCAATTGGATTTTCCTTGATGCGAACTTTAACGTAGGCTCGTTTTGAACCA
Organism: Virgibacillus proomii; assembly: GCF_900162615.1. Classification (NCBI taxonomy): domain Bacteria; kingdom Bacillati; phylum Bacillota; class Bacilli; order Caryophanales; family Bacillaceae; genus Virgibacillus; species Virgibacillus proomii. The sequence continues at coordinate 1,174,367 of NZ_FUFN01000009.1, forward strand.
AATACACCAAACAGTCCCTTTTTGCCTTCATCAATGACTTCAACTTCTACATGGTCCCTGGTTGTTTCTAACTGCTCTAGTGCTGCTTGGACCGCTTCTTCAACTGTTTGTCCACTAGCAGTTATTTCTTTCACTTTTTGTCTCCTCCATTATTGTTATCAGCCATTATTGGCTTACGGATAAATAAAGTTTGAGCAACCATAAAGATATTACCTACTACCCAGTATAACGCTAATGCAGCTGGGAAGAAAATGGCAAAGACCGTAATCATAATCGGCATCACATATAACATGACCATCATCTGTGGATTTTGCGCTGCCGGACTTCCTGCCATCATCAGCTTTTGCTGTAGGAATGTTGCTCCCCCGGCAATCAGCGGTAAAATATAATAGGGATCGGGCGAACCCAATTCAAACCATAAGAAGCTTCCTGTTTTAATCGATTCTGTTCGCATAATAGCATGGTACATACCTATTAAAATCGGCATTTGTATAAAAATGGGCAAACAACCTGCAAGTGGATTGACACCATATTTTTGAAATAATGCCATCGTTTCCTGTTGTAATTTTTGCTGAGTATTAGCATCTTTAGAACTGTATTTTTGCTGTAGCTCTTTTAACTTTGGCTGAATATCCTGCATGGCTTTAGAGCTTTTTAATTGTTTTATATTTAATGGTAACAGCAACAGACGAACTAAAATAGTAACAACTACTATAGCCAGTCCATAATTTTGATTAAATAAATCAGCAAAATAAGTGATAAGCCATGAAATCGGATAAACGAAGTAAGAATTCCAAATTCCTTCGCTTTCCTCTGTTATCGGTTGGTTTATTTCATTACATCCAGATAAAATTACTAGTAAACTAATCAACCCTACTAGCAACCAAAACTTTTTACGCAACACTCTTCCTCCTAACTAAGTACAAGACAAGTACGCAGGTCCTTATCAATAACTTCTCGACTGTATCTATATCGTTATTTTAACCTAATTAAACGTAAGATTCTATATCCATTATCGAATTTTTAACAACTGTTCCCTAGATAATAAATGCATTAAGCTTTTTTTAATTTCTTTATACTGCATATTCTTAGTCGGATGTCTGGCAATAATTACAATATCATATGGATAAGCAATTTTATCCTTTAACTCATGGAAGGCTTGTCGTAAACAACGTTTAATGCGATTCCTCGTCACCGCATTTCCTATCTTTTTACCTACAGAAAGACCGATTCGAAAATGCTCTTGACCTTCTCTTTCTACATAATAAATGACAAGTTGCCGGTTTGCAAAGGATTTTCCAAACTTAAAGGCATGTTGAAACTCACTATTTTTTTTAATACGGTATTCTTTCTTCACTGTACAATCACCTTTACTACAAAACGCTTAGCTATCTATCCTAATCTCTCATATTTATGTATAAAAGAAAAGCGCAAGTACCCATAATTCTCTCCGATTGGACTGCGCTTTTCATCTGAAAAAAGACCACTGATTATTTCAGTGGCCTATGCAGACAAGACTTTTCTTCCTTTTCGACGACGACGAGCAATTACTTTACGTCCATTTTTAGTGCTCATGCGTGAGCGAAAGCCGTGTACTTTTTTACGTTTACGATTATTTGGTTGAAACGTTCTTTTCATTTATTCTGCACCTCCCCAAGGGATGAATTTATCGAATTTTAATCAATCCATAGACAGTCTTTGTAATTATACGTAAAAGGAATATGATCTGTCAACTTGTTCTAAAAAATCAATTTTAAACTAAAGATATAGTAAGTCATTAATACAAGCAATCTCTAATGGAACTTATACGTATATATCTAAAATTATTACCACACTCAATTCAACCTATACCTCTACTGTTCATCCTCTATGTAAAATAAAACTCCACAGTATGGAAAGCCTTCTATATTTCCTAGCTTACATGTTACAGTCTAGATATCCACAGCCCTTGTGCAACGTTTTTCGTCTTCATTTTTCTATCCACAACAATTATCGACAGGGAAATCACAAAATATAGTGGTGTGGACAATTATTGTCTACAAGCACTGGACTTTGTGGATAAGTGTCGAAATACCATTGCTTTTCAATGTTTTTTCTGATATTATATTTGTGTTTAACCTGTGCAGAACTAAAAAAACAAAACAACTTACCCACAGGTTGTGGATAAGTTGTGGATACTTGTAAACATCCTCGTTTATAATATTATCAACACTGCTGTGGATAACGTTGATAGTTTGTTTTCACTTGCATAGAAACTGCTATCCAATATCCACAAGATGCAAAATTTATATATGATTATTTTTTCATTACTGAATACGCCTTTCCATCTTTATTCATAGATTGAGAGAGGCTTTTTCTGTCATGTATATGTAATTAATGAGGAAAATATGCCTTTATAAACTAAACAGGAACAGTTATATTAGACGTTCGTTTCAAAATGAACCGCTTCTAATTACGAATTTATACGAGCTAGTTACATACAGCAGAAGTCCACATTTGTCTTCCACTTTATCTTAGTACCAAAATCAGCTAAAAGCACCATGTCGTTGTTTTTTATTAGCTCCGTCGTAAATGCGTTCCATTAGTCCTTAAAGGCATACATATGTCTACAGGTACAAAACATTACGAAACAAACTGTATAGCAATGGTATTTTTTGGAATAGCTTCCCATCATTGGATAATGAAAATTGCAGATAATCAAATATTCTTTCAAGAAAGGAGTGAACTTCTGGTTGGAAAATATACAAGAGATTTGGGTTGCAACACTTGAAAGAATTGAAGAAAAGATTAGTAAGCCTAGCTTTGATACGTGGTTAAAGAACACAAAAGCAGAAGCGATTGAAAACAATACTCTGATTGTTTCTGCACCTAATGAATTTGCTAGGGATTGGCTGGAAAACCAATATACGAAGTTAATCTCTGATATTTTAACGGAAATAACCGGTTCAGAAATTATTGCAAAGTTTATTATTCCAAACACCAAAGCGACAAATGATTCTAGGGAAACCTCATCAAAACGAAAACCGACTGATCATGACGAATCGCCAAAATCAATGCTAAATGCTAAGTATACCTTTGACACATTTGTCATTGGTGCTGGAAACCGATTTGCACATGCGGCATCTTTAGCAGTAGCAGAAGCGCCAGCCAAAGCTTATAACCCGTTATTTATTTACGGAGGAGTTGGATTGGGGAAAACCCATTTAATGCATGCCATTGGTCATTATGTACAAGATCATAATCCAAATGCAAAAGTAGTGTATTTATCGTCGGAAAAATTTACGAATGAATTTATTAACGCCATTATGGATAATAAAACCGTTAATTTTCGCAATAAATACCGTAATGTCGATGTATTATTAATTGATGATATTCAATTTATTGCAGGGAAAGAATCAACACAGGAGGAGTTTTTCCATACATTCAATGCACTCCATGATGACAATAAACAAATCATCATTTCCAGTGACCGGCCTCCAAAGGAAATTCCTACCTTAGAAGATCGGCTACGCTCGCGCTTTGAATGGGGACTTATTACAGATATAACTCCGCCAGATTTAGAAACTCGGATTGCTATACTTACCAAAAAAGCAAAAGCAGAAGGTTTAGATATACCAAATGAAGTCATGCTATATATTGCAAATCAGATTGATACAAATATTCGAGAATTAGAAGGTGCTTTAATCCGAATAGTTGCTTACTCATCTTTAGTTAATCAAGATATTGATGCATCACTTGCAGCGGATGCATTAAAGGATATTATTCCAAGCAACAAACCAAAAGCAATTACAATTCCCAACATTCAAGAAGTGGTCGGAGCAAAATATAATGTTCGTTTAGAAGATTTTTTAGCAAAAAAACGGACAAAGTCAATTGCCTTTCCACGACAAATTGCTATGTATTTATCAAGAGAGTTAACTGATTTGTCTTTACCGAAGATTGGTGAAGAGTTTGGAGGACGTGATCATACAACAGTCATCCATGCTCATGAAAAAATATCGAGGCTTGTAGAAAAAGACACCCAATTAGCAAAAGAAATTGAGGAAATTAAGGAGCAATTAAAATCATTATAAGTACGTGAAGTGCGTGTTCAAAAAAAGGGGTAAAGATCCAAAGTCAGGGGCTAATGATTCAAACATTCTTGAAAAAGCGCAATGTATCTCTGTCGACGTTTGTGTTCTTGTCGTTAAAAAGATAATTGCTTTTTCTCACGTTCGACATCTAATCAAGAAGTCTTTCTTTCCCTGCCACCTAAACCAATTGAGCTTTATAGGCGTTTCTCTTTCATAAACCCTAAACAATAAAAGTGTTTAAATGGAGAGAGATGCGGATACTTATCGTTAAATTATAATTCATCCTAATGTAAAATAAAATTCAATATGTTTTTTACCGAACTTTTTGAACAGCGCTTATAAAATTTAGTTGTGCACAATGTGCACAAGTCAATCACACTTATGTACAAGTTATCCACATGTGCATAACTTGTCTCGTTTGTATATTTTTCACTTATCCACATAATAACAAGGCTTATTACTATTATTACTATTTTATTAAAAATAATTAATATAATATATGCAACACCACAACTAATCAATTTAAACTTCCATTAGGAGGATTTGTTTCATGAAATTTATTATTGATCGTGATCAATTACTTACAGCAGTACAAAATGTAATGAAGGCTATTTCCCCCCGTACGGTTGTACCGATTTTAACAGGTATTAAGCTAGAAGTTAGACAAGACGGGATTACGTTAACTGGAAGTGACGCCGATATTTCAATTGAATCATATATTCCAGCTGAAGAAGATGGAATGGTTTATATTGATTATATAGAAGAAGGTAGCATTGTATTACATTCAAAATACTTTCCTGACATTGTACGTAAACTGCCGGAGAATAAAGTAGAAATTGAAGCCGATGAAAATTTAAAAATAACCATTCGTTCAGGAAAGGCAAAATTTAATTTAAATGGTCAAGACGCCCTAGAATATCCGCAACTTCCGTCATTGCAAGCGGCAGATAGTTTTGAAATCCCAATTGACTTATTAAAAAGTTTAATTAAACAAACCGTGTTTGCTGTTTCAACAATGGAAACTCGTCCTATTTTAACCGGGGTAAATATGAAATTGATGGATCAAACCCTTACTTTTTCAGCAACCGATAGTCATCGTTTAGCGTCCCGTACCGTCCCAATCGCAGAAACAGGAATTGAGTTTTCCAACGTAGTTGTTCCAGGGAAAAGTTTAAATGAATTGAATAAAATTATCGATGACAGCGAAGAAAAAATCCAAATTAGTGTTACAAGCAACCAAATATTATTTCGAACCAAACGTTTACAGTTTTTATCTCGTTTGCTGGATGGAAACTATCCGGAAACATCCCGCTTAATCCCGACACAAAGTAAAACAGTGCTTTATTTTAATACGAAAGAATTATTGCATACGATTGATCGAGCATCGCTTTTAGCAAGAGAAGAACGAAATAATGTGGTTCGTTTAACAACAAAAGAAAATAATATGGTGGAAATAGCTAGTAATCATCCGGAAGTAGGTAATGTCACAGAAGAGATAGCCATTTCTTCTAAGGAAGGGGAAGATTTAAAAATCTCTTTTAGCTCAAAATATATGATGGATGCATTAAAAGCGATTGACTATGATGAAGTAAAGATTGAATTTACTGGTGCAATGCGACCATTTATTATTCATCCAGTAGAAGATGATTCCATATTGCAACTTATTTTACCAGTTCGAACATTTTAGAATCTCGCAAAGCTCCTATTGGGTGTTCAAGTGGAGAAGACCAAGGCCAATGAAGATCGAAAACAAACTTAAAAAACCATGATGTGTTGCTAACGATGTTTTCCTTTTGCCAAACTTTTTAGCCCATCCTAATAGAAGCGAAATATATAGGACTGGGACATATGTAAATAATAAATAGCACAAACCGAACAATTCATTTATAATTGTTCGGTTTGTTTGTATTTAGAAAGACCAAACTTCTCGTTCGATAAAATTACTGCTTTAAAAGTAATTTTAAGCCTAATTCAGCGTTTATTTTATAAAAGAAGGGAGATACCTTTCCATAAGGACAAATCTTTAGTAAAATAGGAATAGAAGATATTTTAGGCATTCCGTGATAAAGTTTATATTTCTTTAAAAGCATAATCATTATCTTAAACAAAAGAGCGTGGATTGAAATAAAGCAATTTCAAGGAAAATGAGTGATTACATGTGTGAGAAGATAACAATTAAAACAGACTATATTCCGTTGGGACAGTTTATCAAGTTGATTAACATTTTTGATTCTGGCGGAATGATCAAAGGATATATACAAGACGTAGGTGTCGTAGTAAACGGAGAACGAGAGCATCGAAGAGGGAAAAAGTTATATCCGGATGACATCATTGAAATCGATGATGTAGGACGTTTCCAAGTTGTGAAAGAAGCAGGTACATAAATTCCTGCCTCTTTTCACCTAGACAGGGTACCCCTTGGAATCAAGTAAAACTTTATTTGGCAGGAACTTTCTGACATCTTTCTACTTAGAAATTTCCTCACGTACAACTTTTGAATGTTGAATTTTATAAGCACCTGAGATACGGTAAAACACCACACATGAAATATTCCTAGGGATTAAAAGAGGATGAAACATGCATATAGAACAATTGCAATTAAAAAATTACCGTAATTACAAAGAATTGGATATATCATTTGATAAGACGATCAATGTAATTATTGGTGAGAATGCGCAAGGAAAAACCAATATGATGGAGGCTATTTATTTATTAGCTGTTACAAAATCCCATCGAACGCCCAGGGAAAAGGAATTAATTAAGTGGGATGAATCGTATGCTAAAATAAATGGTAAGGTTTCTAAACGAAATCGGTCATTCCCATTAGAAATTATTATCTCTTCGAAGGGGAAAAAAGCAAAGCTAAATGGAATTGAACAAAAGCGATTAAGTGACTATATAGGGGCTTTAAATGTAGTCATGTTTGCCCCAGAGGATTTAACACTTGTTAAGGGACCGCCACAAATTCGCAGACGTTTTATAGATATGGAGCTTGGCCAAATCCAACCCACATATATATATCATTTAGGACAATATCAAAAAATCCTCAAACAACGAAATCATCTATTGAAACAATTGCAAAAGCGTCCACAGCAGGACAAAACGATGCTACACGTTTTAACCGATCAGCTGGTAGAACACGCCGCGACCTTACTTGAAAGGCGGTTTGTTTTTTTGGATTTACTTAGAAAGTGGGCAAGTCCAATTCATTTCGGGATTAGTCGGGAGCTTGAATCGCTGGAAATTACCTATTCTCCTACGATTGAAGTATCAGAAGGCGCAAAGAAGGAGAAAATAAAAGATATATATGTTCATAAATTTCGGGATATTGAGGAAAAAGAGATCGATCGAGGTACAACATTGATTGGTCCGCACAGAGACGATCTGTTGTTTTACGTTAACAACAAGGATGTACAAATCTATGGATCACAGGGTCAGCAACGTACAACAGCATTATCCATAAAGCTTGCAGAAATCGAATTAATTTATAATGAGGTGGGCGAATATCCAGTGTTATTGCTTGATGATGTGTTAAGTGAATTGGATGATTATCGACAGTCCCATTTGTTAAATACAATTCATGGAAAGGTACAGACCTTTGTCTCTACAACAAGTGTAGACGGTATTGAGCATGAAACGCTTGATAAGGCTACGATCTTTCATGTTAAAGATGGCAAGATAGAAACTTAAATTCGGGGGAATAATCATGTTTATTCATATCGGTAATAATAATGTCATCCATTCCTGTGATGTTATAGCTATTATTGATTATCATTTAATTTCATCATCCACGATCATGGAAGAATTGATAACCGAATCAAGCAAGCAACATAAGATCGTTGGTCCATTGGAGGCTGCAAAATCGATTATGATAACAAAAGATTTGATTTATTATAGCTCTTTATCAGTCTCTACCTTAAAAAAACGAGCAAGTATGATTTCAACGATTAGTAAGCTTAATGATTTTTCAGACGATGTAAAAGAATTGGACTCGGAAGAAGTATAGAAATGGAAGTGAAAACATGTCGATGGAAGATAAAGTCATGAAGGAACAAGCCTATGATGCAGATCAAATTCAGGTCCTGGAAGGGTTAGAAGCAGTTCGTAAACGACCGGGAATGTATATTGGATCTACAAGTGAGAAAGGGCTGCACCATCTCGTTTGGGAAATAATAGATAATAGTATTGATGAAGCTTTAGCCGGGTATTGTGATCGCATTGAAGTCATTGTGGAAAAGGATAATAGTATTACCGTTAAAGATAATGGACGAGGAATTCCTGTTGATATTCAGAAAAAAACAGGCAGACCTGCTTTAGAAGTGATCATGACCGTTCTCCATGCTGGGGGTAAGTTTGGCGGTGGAGGTTATAAAGTTTCTGGAGGACTTCATGGCGTAGGTGCTTCGGTAGTTAACGCGCTTTCCAGTAAATTAGAAGTCTATGTTCATAGAGATAATAAAATTCATTATTTAGCCTTTGAAAGAGGTGTTCCACAAGGTGAAATTCAGATTGTTGGAAAAACAGATATAACTGGAACAATCGTTCACTTTGTACCTGATACTACTATCTTTACGGAGACAACAGAATTTAACTTTGATATTTTATCACAGCGGCTAAGAGAACTCGCATTCTTAAATAAAGGAATAACAATTGCGCTGGAAGATAAACGGACAGACAGAGAGCCAGTAAGCTATCACTATGAAGGTGGCATCAGCTCTTATGTTGAATTTATTAATCAGAACAAAGAAGTGCTACATGAACCTTTCTACGCAGAAGGCGAAGCACAGGGTATCACTGTGGAAATAGCAATACAGTATAATGATGGATTTACAAGTAACCTATATTCATTTGCCAATAACATTCATACGTATGAAGGTGGTACACATGAATCGGGTTTTAAAACAGGTTTAACACGTGTAATTAATGACTACGCCAGAAAGAATAATTTGTTTAAAGAAAATGACCCTAATTTATCTGGTGAAGATGTTCGTGAAGGGTTAACAGCGATTGTTTCTGTGAAACATCCGAATCCACAGTTTGAAGGTCAAACAAAAACAAAGCTCGGTAATAGTGAGGTTCGAACAGTTACGGATTCCGTATTTAGTGAATTATTTTCCAAGTTTTTATTTGAGAATCCTGATGTAGCAAAAATCATTGTTGATAAAGGATTAATGGCATCACGAGCTCGTGCAGCAGCGAAGAAGGCACGGGAGTTAACACGTAGAAAAGGTGCTTTAGAGATTTCTAACTTACCTGGTAAACTTGCAGACTGTTCTTCCAAGGATGCATCTATTAGTGAGCTTTATATCGTTGAGGGGGATTCTGCTGGAGGATCAGCAAAACAAGGAAGAGATCGTCATTTTCAAGCTATTTTACCACTACGCGGAAAAATTCTAAACGTGGAAAAGGCACGACTGGATAGAATCTTATCTAACAATGAAGTGCGATCCATTATCACGGCTTTAGGTACTGGTATTAGTGAAGATTTTGATATTTCTAAAGCCCGCTACCATAAAGTTGTATTAATGACAGATGCTGATGTTGATGGTGCCCATATACGTACATTATTGCTCACTTTCTTTTATCGCTACATGCGTCCTTTAATTGAGCATGGGTATATTTACATTGCTCAGCCTCCGCTTTATAAGATTCAGCAGGGAAAGGCAATTCATTATGCCTATAACGAAAAAGAATTGGAACAGATTTTAGCTGAGTTACCAAAGGCTCCCAAACCAGGCTTGCAGCGTTATAAAGGTTTAGGGGAAATGAATGCAGCCCAGCTTTGGGAAACAACCATGAATCCAGAGACGCGTACTCTCTTAAGAGTTGAGTTGACGGATGCTATCGAAGCAGACCATATCTTTGATGTGCTAATGGGGGATAAAGTGGAACCGCGAAGAAACTTTATCCAGGCAAATGCACAATACGTTAAAAATTTAGATATTTAAAGTTAATTGAAAATCACTACGTTTGCTATAGAATATAAGTTTTTGTTTTACGGCTTAAGAAGTGTTTAACGTAGAGGTCGCTCCGTTGTAAAAATTTTTAGGTTTACTAAGCCTCTTACGCTATTGATCTTTCTTAAGTTTCTCGGATAAAACTAGTTCTAGGCGCTTAGCGAGTGAATGGAGGTAGTAGTTCAATGGCGGATCAACAACGTCCAAAAGTTCAAGATATCAATCTTGGACAGGAAATGCGTACATCGTTTCTTGATTATGCAATGAGTGTTATTGTTTCTCGTGCGTTACCAGATGTTCGTGATGGTTTAAAGCCTGTTCATCGTAGAATATTATATGCAATGAATGATTTAGGAATGCATGCAGATAAGGCTTATAAGAAGTCTGCGCGTATTGTTGGTGAAGTAATTGGTAAGTACCACCCACATGGCGATACAGCTGTTTACGAAGCGATGGTACGAATGGCACAGGATTTTAGCTATCGTAATATGCTTGTAGATGGTCATGGTAATTTTGGTTCTGTAGACGGTGATTCAGCAGCAGCTATGCGTTATACAGAAGCAAGAATGTCGAAAATAGCCATGGAATTGTTACGAGATATAAACAAGGACACGATTGATTTTACAGATAACTATGATGGATCGGAAAGGGAACCTGTTGTATTTCCAGCCCGGTTTCCAAACCTTTTAGTCAATGGAGCCTCTGGAATTGCAGTTGGAATGGCAACAAATATTCCTCCTCATAACTTAGGAGAGACAATTGATGCCGTATTGGCATTAAGTAAAGATCCTGATATTACAATAGATGAACTTATGGAAGACTATATTCACGGGCCTGATTTTCCAACAGCCGGACAAATACTTGGTAGAAGTGGTATTCGCAAAGCTTACGAAACGGGAAAAGGTTCGATAACCGTTCGAGCAAAGGTATCGATTGAAGAAATGGCAAACGGCAAGCCCGTGATTATTGCAACCGAATTACCTTATCAGGTAAACAAAGCAAAGCTTATTGAGAAAATTGCCGAACTAGCCCGTGACAAACGGATTGAAGGTATTACGGATTTACGGGATGAATCTGATCGTGAAGGGCTACGTGTTGTAATTGAATTGCGTAGGGACGTCAATGCCAATGTAGTGTTAAATAATTTATATAAGTATACAGCCTTACAAACTACTTTTGGTATTAATATGCTAGCACTGGTTGATGGTCGACCGAAAGTGTTAAACATTAAACAATGTCTCTCTCATTATTTAAATCATCAAATCGTAATCATTAAACGTCGCACTGCTTTTGAATTACGTAAAGCAGAAGCACGTGCACATATCTTGGAAGGTTTGCGAATCGCTTTAGATAATTTAGATGAAGTCATTGAATTAATTCGTAGTTCAAAAACTACGGATATTGCGCGTAATGGCTTGATGGAGCGGTTTAAACTTTCTGAAAAGCAGGCTCAAGCAATTTTGGATATGCGCTTGCAACGATTGACAGGTTTGGAAAGAGAAAAAATTGAAAATGAATATAAAGAATTGAAGGATTTAATCCAAGAGCTAAAAGCAATTCTAGCTGATGAGGAAAAAGTGCTTGAAATCATTCGTGAAGAACTGACAGAAATTAAAGAACGATTTAATGATCCACGCCGTACGGAAATTGTCATTGGCGGCACCGACTTTTTTGAAGACGAAGACCTCATTCCTGAGGAAAGTATCGTAATCACGCTTACCCATAAGGGATATATTAAGCGGCTTCCTTCTTCCACGTATCGCACGCAACGGCGTGGAGGCAGAGGAATTCAAGGGATGGGAACGAATGAAGATGATTTCGTTGAGCATCTTGTATCAACGTCAACCCATGATACGATACTATTCTTTACCAATAGAGGAAAAGTATACAAAACGAAAGGGTATGAGATTCCTGAATTTGGCCGAACAGCCAAAGGAATACCAATCATTAATTTATTACAAGTTGAAAAAGATGAATGGGTCAATGCGGTAATTTCTGTTAACGATTATCGCGAAGATCAATTTTTATTCTTCACGACAAAGTATGGAATTTCAAAACGTACTTCTCTTTCTCAGTTTGCCAATATCCGTAAAGGTGGATTAATTGCGGTTGGTCTTCGTGAAAATGATGAGCTGATATCTGTTCGTCTAACGGATGGAACGAAACACATAATGATTGCCACAAAAAATGGCTATCTCATTCGTTTTCCAGAGGATCAAGTTCGCCCAATGGGAAGAACAGCGGCTGGTGTAAAAGGAATATCTTTAAGAGCAGATGATGAAGTCGTTTCGATGGAAATATTACAACCGGGTGTAAAAATCTTGCATGTAACGAGTAAGGGTTATGGAAAACAAACACCAGAATCCGAATACCGCGTAACAAATCGTGGTGGAAAAGGTATTTTCACTTGTCACCTAACCGAGAAAACCGGACAAGTTGTAGCAGTTAAAGCAGTTTCAGGTGAAGAAGACTTGATGCTAATTACAATTGCGGGTGTACTTATCCGTATTCCAGTTCAAGAAATATCTGAAACGGGTCGTAATACAATGGGGGTTCGCTTAATTCGTTTACATGAAGATGAAGAGGTAGCCACCGTTGCCCGGATTGATCAGGATGAAGAAGAACAAGAAGAGACAGAAGAAACAATGGAAGAAAATGATGAGGAAACAAACGAAGAAAATCAAGAGGGCTAAAGTGAAACGGATATTGCTTGAGTAATTTTTTGTTTTTATAAAGAAGAATTAGAACTAAGTTGTAACTATGAGAATCTAGATGATAAAAAAGATGGCTTTATTTTATAATAATGCCATCTTTTTTTACACAATAGGAAAAAAGTATAAAACTTTAGGCTTTATCGTATAAGAAAATATAATGGTGTTAAGGGGGAGTTTATATGCGAGTACAAACGAAGCAGCTTGTTCCTGGTTGTATATTGCTTCTTGATGTGAAGGGGAAATCGAATCGGCCAATTATTCCAAAAAATACGGTGATTACAGAAGAACATAGGATTATTTTAGGCAAATTTTTAGTTGATACGGTCGAAGTGGCGTCGAAGTTAGCAGATGGCAAATGCTTTGGGCCAGAACAAGACGAAGCAAAAGGAAATAAGACTTCTTTAGAGGCACATTACCGCTATGTTATTAAGCGATATAGAGAACTCTTTGACAAATGGCGAAACGGGGCTAATGTAGACATTATAGTGGTACGTGAACTTTTACTGCCATTATTGGAAAGAATGGATGAGATTGAAAAATCGGTTTATAAACTTCATCATTATGCAAACAAAGAAGATTATTTTTACCATCACCATATAGCGGTTGCTATGCTATCGGCTTACCTAGGCTATAAAATGGATTATGCGAAGGGAGAATGGCTGCAAATCGGCTTAGGCGGATTTTTGAGCGATTCCGGTATGGCCCGTATTGACCAACCGATTATTCAAAAACAATCCAAACTTACGGAAAAAGAAATGGAACAAATAAAAAAACATCCGATGTATTCGTATCGATATGTAGAAAAGTTGCCAGCCTTAAAAGAAGAAGTAAAACAAGCTATCTTACAGCATCATGAACGGATGGACGGGAGTGGCTATCCACTTGGACTCAAAAAAGACAAAATTAATCGCTTTGCCCGAATAATAGCTGTTTCTGATACGTACCATGCGATGACATCTGAGCGATTATATAAAACCAAGCAATCCCCATTTCGTGTTGTTGAAGTGTTGAGAAAAGAACAATTTAGCAAGCTGGATCCTGAAATAGTACAACATTTTATTAAGGGGTTGGCTAGTTTTTCCATTGGTACCAAGGTGAAACTATCTAATCAGCAAATTGGTGAAATAGTCTTTACCGATGAACAAAAACCAACGCGTCCAATGATTCGATTAGATGAAAACAAGCAAATTATCTCCTTAGAAAATCATCCACAGCTGTTTATTGAAGAAATATTGTAATGGAGCACTCTCTATTTACTGTTACCTGTCTGCTGCCATAGCTCATGTGCCAATAAAGAGGGGATTTTATGAGCTGTGATTTGTAAAAAATGTAAAATAAACGGAAAGTCTATATCTGGTTTGTTAACAAATAAATCCCCCCACCACTCCGTTTCATAGCGGCATAGCATACTTAGGTTGTACAGCAGCAGATAATGGATCATTACTTCATGAATTGGTAAAAAGTTTTCCCTATCTAACGGGAAATATAATTCTTTCGTTTGCTGATGCATAAAGAAAGGTCCATTAGCTTCGGTGATTGGATAAGCTACCTCCATACGAATCATCTGTTTATCTATATCTACGTATTTGATAGGAGGAAGATAAGCTTCCACTCGACGAATAAATGCCTGATCAGTAAGATGATAATTATCTAACAGGTTAACCGGGAACTCTAAAAGCGGTGAATATTGTTTTCCAACAACGATCAATTTTGCTTGATTTTGAAAAATAAATAATGGATTTATTTCTGGTATGAGCGCTAATAACCCTTGCATTGTACGCTTTGTAAATGGAACAGGCTGCTTGTATAAATGTTCACAGAAATAAGGGAAAAGCCCATTATGCTGCACTTTTATTTCATCATTCATAAATGAATAATTCTTTTTTTTTCGTTTTCTTGCAGTAACGCCATGAGCTAATAGACTCGTTGATTCAGGATAATTTGGACGTTTCGTTAATAAACAAGCCTTAATTAGATGGATCATCCCGTAATAGTAAAGAATCGGCTGCATAAATGGTTCTGTTTGCTCACCTTGACGATAAAAATGAATGCCGTGATCTAAGTAATACATAAATGCATTACAGTTTTCATAGCTTTTTATTTCGGCATCTTCGTCCTCTAGTTGTGTATAACAATGATATAAAAATGTTTGTGCTGTTTGTTGTGACTGTAAGTAAGACATAAATAAATAAGCTATATCCATGGTAATGACCTCATAACTATAAAAATATTTAGAATCGAATTACTTTTTAATTCCAGTGAAATCAACTTGAAAAACCTAATAGGTTGGCGTATTGTATATAAAAATAGATGTATTACTAGTGTATGCAAGTACGAAATTACCATACATGGAGTAATGTACGGAAAAACATCACAGCTTAAGTAAGTAACCAAAAATAAAGAGGAGGATAAGCATGCGCAAGGACAAATTTGTAAAAGAAGGATTAACCTTTGACGATGTGTTATTAGTTCCTGATAAATCAGAGGTATTACCAAAGGATGTTGATGTCAGTACGCAGTTAACAGAGAACATCAAGTTGAATACTCCACTTCTCAGTGCAGGAATGGATACTGTTACAGAAGCGTCGATGGCCATCGCTATGGCTCGCCAAGGTGGAATTGGTATTATTCATAAGAACATGTCCATAGAGGAGCAGGCTGAGCAAGTAGACCGAGTAAAACGATCGGAAAGCGGTGTTATTACAAACCCATTTTTTTTAACACCGGAACACCAAGTATATGATGCTGAACATTTGATGGGGAAATTTCGTATATCAGGTGTGCCTATTGTAAACAACATTGAGGAGAAAAAGCTTGTAGGTATTTTAACAAATCGAGATCTCCGCTTTATCCAGGATTATTCCATATCCATTTCTGATGTGATGACGAGTGAAAATTTAGTGACAGCACCGGTTGGTACAACACTTACGGAAGCCGAAAAAATCCTTCAACAATACAAAATTGAAAAACTGCCATTAGTAGATGAGGACGGCATTTTAAAAGGGCTTATTACAATTAAGGATATTGAAAAAGTTATCGAATTTCCGAATGCTGCCAAAGATACACAAGGAAGGCTACTTGTAGGTGCTGCTGTCGGAGTTACTGCTGATGCAATGAAACGAATCGAAAAGCTAGTTGAAGCAGGTATTGATGTTATTGTAATTGATACAGCTCATGGTCACTCAAAAGGCGTCATTGATCAGGTGAAGGCGGTTCGTAAAGCCTACCCAAATTTAGATATTATTGCAGGTAATGTCGCTACTAGTGAAGCAACGAAGGCTTTAATTGAAGCAGGTGCATCGATTGTTAAAGTCGGTATTGGCCCTGGATCTATTTGTACGACCAGAGTAATCGCGGGTGTCGGTGTTCCGCAAATTACAGCTGTATATGATTGTGCAAGAGCTGCTGCTGAATACAATGTACCTGTCATTGCAGACGGTGGCATTAAATACTCTGGAGATATTGTGAAAGCACTAGCTGCAGGAGCACATGCTGTTATGCTTGGTAGTATATTTGCAGGAGTTACAGAAAGCCCCGGGGAAACTGAAATTTATCAAGGAAGACAATATAAAGTTTATCGTGGAATGGGATCAGTTGGTGCGATGAAGGCAGGCTCAAAAGATCGTTATTTCCAAGAAGATGCAGAAACGAAAAAGCTCGTTCCAGAGGGAATTGAAGGGCGCGTTGCTTATAAAGGCCCTCTAGCAGATACCGTTCATCAATTAGTCGGAGGATTACGTGCTGGAATGGGATATTGTGGTACAAATACAATTGATGAATTGCGCAATAATAGTCGTTTTATCCGAATTACCAACGCCGGATTAAGAGAGAGTCATCCGCATGATGTTCAAATTACGAAAGAAGCTCCAAACTATATTGTGTAAAGACGCTCTCTTTTTGAGCCCTTCATAATGGGTAACTTTACCTTTAATATTGTAGTTAATTTGCTTACCTGTTTGTTAGATTCTTTATTACACTATAGGAAAGTATAAAACTTTAGGCTTTATCCCGTATGTAAGGTGCCGTAAGTTTCCCACTTCAAGACCTGGGTTTGTGCAAAGAGTCAAAGTGGGAGAAAACGGCACCTAAATGCCCGATTGGTTCAAGGGCCTTTAGGTCATACCCTTGTGGTACTAACATTCAGTAGGAGAAGGAAGAAAACTCCTACTGAATGAAGTTTCACTTTATCGTATAAGAAAACAATAACTGTCGCCATAAAGACTTGGCGATAAGCCAAGTCTTTATGTATATGAAGTTCCGTGTTTTACAACAGTTTGCCATGCAATTCTTGTAACTTGTACTAGTAAGTATAAGAAAATATTAGATGGGGTGTTAATCCCGTCTATTTTTTTATTATTTTATATGGTAAAATAACTAAGTGCACTTTCATAAAGAATAAATGTGCATAAATAGACATAGAGGTTAAACTACAGGGTGGAGGTACAAGAAGGTGAAACATATTTTTAAAAAGAGTTTCGTATTTTTTCTAGCAGCAGCAGTTGTCATGCTGACCATATTATCGCAGCCATATCAATTACAGGCTGCAGAAGTAGAACTAGAAGCAGAATCTGCAATCTTAGTAGATGCAAATACAGGTAAAATTTTATTTTCCAAAAATGCAGATAAAGCACTTCCCCCAGCTAGTATGACCAAAATGATGACAGAATATCTTGTATGGGAAGCGGTCGAAAAGGGTCAAATCAGCTGGGATACAACAACACAGATTAGCGACTATCCATACAGTATTTCTGCGGATTCTACTTTTTCAGGAATTGGATTAAAACAATCTAAAGATTATACAGTAAAAGATTTGTACCATGCGATGGCGCTTATTTCTGATAATGCAGCTACGATTGCCTTAGCTGAACTGATTGCAGGTTCAGAAGGTGAATTCGTAAAAATGATGAATAAAAAGGGAAAAGAAATGGGGCTTCCGGATTTTAAATTCGTTAACTCCACAGGGATTGAAAATAAATCGTTAGGAGATAATTACCCTAAAGGAACAGATCCTAATGGGACCAATCTTCTTTCGGCAGAATCTGCTGCGTTATTGGCTTATCACTTAATTAATGATTATCCAAAGGCTTTGGAAATATCCAGTAAACCAACAGCAACATTTGATGGAAAAGAACTTCGAAACTTAAATTATATGTTGTCGCATAATACAACATTTTTTAAGCAGTTTTATTATGAAGGTGTTGATGGATTAAAAACAGGCTTTACGGATTTAGCTGGTTACAGTTTTACAGGGACTGCCAAAAAAGGGGATCGTCGATTAATTTCTGTCGTCATGAAAACAAAAAGTGAAAAGAAACGCTTTGAGCAGACTGCTAAACTATTAGACTTTGGCTTTCAGAACTTTGAGAATACTAAGTTATTCCCAGCAGGATATCAATTAAAAGACAAGACATCTTTACCAGTTGCTAAAGGAAAAGAAGATAGAGTAAGTATTTCCCTTGGTGAAGCATTCATTCTGCCGATTAAACCGGATGAAAAAGATATGTATCGCATAGAATACAAGATTGATAAAGACAAGCTGGATAAAGAAGGAAAACTAAAGGCACCAATTAAAAAAGGTGAAAAAGTTGGAGTAGCCAAGCTTACGTATAAAGGCGAAAATGACTATGGATATATTGTAAATGATAGTAAGAGTACGGTAGATATTGTAACAGATCAGGCAGTGGAAAAAGCAAACTGGTTTATGCTTACAATGAGCGCAATTGGTGATTTTTTTGCTGATTTATTCCATACAGTGGTAGACTGGGTTAAAGGACTATTTTAAATAAATCTTTAGGGGGAGTTTTCAGTGTCTAATATAGGAACAGACCGTGTTAAACGAGGAATGGCTGAAATGCAAAAAGGCGGCGTTATTATGGACGTTGTCAATGCAGAGCAAGCAAAGATAGCTGAAGAAGCAGGAGCAGTTGCTGTCATGGCACTAGAGCGCGTACCTTCTGATATTCGAGCAGCTGGTGGTGTAGCTCGAATGGCTGACCCAACGATCACTGAGGAAGTATTAAATGCTGTATCCATTCCTGTCATGGCAAAAGCACGTATTGGCCATATTACAGAAGCTCGTGTATTAGAAGCAATGGGTGTTGACTATATTGACGAAAGTGAAGTGTTAACCCCTGCGGATGATGTATACCATATTAATAAATCAGACTTTACTGTACCATTTGTTTGCGGATGCCGTAATCTTGGCGAAGCAGCACGCCGTATTGGTGAAGGTGCTTCCATGTTGCGTACGAAAGGTGAGCCTGGAACTGGTAATATTGTTGAAGCCGTTCGGCATATGAGACAAGTACAATCAGAAATCCGTATGCTAACTGCAATGTCACGAGATGAAGTGATGACATATGCCAAGGAGATCGGTGCTCCATTTGAACTATTGCTTGAGATACGTAAAGAAGGTCGCTTGCCGGTAGTAAACTTTGCTGCAGGTGGAATTGCAACCCCTAGTGATGCCGCATTGATGATGGAGTTAGGAGCAGATGGAATATTTGTTGGTTCTGGTATTTTTAAATCATCCAATCCAGCTAAATATGCGAAAGCAATTGTGGAAGCAACAACACATTACAAAGATTATAAATTAATAGCTGAACTATCTAAGGATCTAGGTGAGGCTATGAAGGGGATCGAAATGAGTACACTAGAAGCTCATGATCGTATGCAAGATCGGAGCGAGTAAGAAAGAAGGAATTTTTTATGACGACCATCGGTGTACTTGCCTTACAAGGCGCTGTTCGCGAGCATATTCGAGCTGTGAGAGCATGTGGCGCTGAGGCAGTTGAGATAAAACAAAAAGAACAGCTGGCAGAAATAGATGGTTTAATCTTACCTGGCGGCGAGAGTACAACCATTAGGCGATTAATCGACAGTTACGGTTTTATTGACCCGATTCGGGATTTTGCCGACCAAGGAAAGCCGATCTTTGGTACATGTGCGGGTATGATCTTAATGGCTAAAGCTATTGAAGGACAAGCTCAAGCTCATCTTGGATTAATTGATATGACAGTTGCTCGTAACGCTTTTGGTCGTCAGGTGGCAAGCTTTGAAGCAGAATTAGAAATAACAGGTATTGCCAATGATTTTAATGCTGTATTTATTCGTGCTCCTTACGTAACAAAAGTAGGAACAGCTGTTGAAGTGCTTGCAACGTATCATGATCATATTGTGGCAGTTCGCCAAGGTCCATTTTTGGCAACCGCTTTTCATCCAGAATTGACGGATGATCAGCGACTATTGGCTTATTTCATAACCATGGTGGAAGAGGTTTCGTAAATTTATTGGCGATAGTTGCATAAGCATAAAAAATCGGTTATGATAGAAGATAATAATAAAAAGTGATGACAGGAAGCAGTAATAGTAATGTCTCTCCAAGAGAGTCGATGGTTGGTGTGAATCGATGTGAGACAGCTATGAATCCGTCCTTAAGCTGGTTTATTGAATTCTTTGGATAGTAAATAAACCCGGTTTGCGTACCGTTACAACATGAAGCCGGAAGAATATGTATTCTTCAATCAGGGTGGCAACGCGGGAATTATACTCTCGTCCCTATTTTTAGGGACGGGAGTTTTTTGATTTGTTAAGAAAAATAAAGGAGGAACGAGTATATGCTGGAT
Organism: Virgibacillus proomii; assembly: GCF_900162615.1. Taxonomy (NCBI): domain Bacteria; kingdom Bacillati; phylum Bacillota; class Bacilli; order Caryophanales; family Bacillaceae; genus Virgibacillus; species Virgibacillus proomii. Next base: position 1,194,736 of record NZ_FUFN01000009.1, read on the forward strand.
ATGAAATATTTACGTAATCATTTGGAAGAGGTAAAGCAAAAATTACAGCATCGAGGAGAGGATTTATCCGAGCTCCATCGGTTTGGCGACCTTGATGAAAAACGACGTCAGCTTATTGCCGATACGGAGCAATTAAAAGCAAAGCGAAATGAAACGTCGAAGCAAATCTCTGTATTAAAACGGGAAAAGAAAGATGCTGAACCGGCAATTAAAGCGATGCGCGAAGTTGGTGATGAAATTGCCAGACTAGATAAGGAATTGAAGGAAATTAATGATGAGCTGGAACATATTATGCTCTCTATCCCGAATATCCCTCATGAAAGTGTACCAATTGGGGAAGATGAAGAAGAAAATGTAGAAATACGGAAATGGGGAACCTTGCCACCACTTTCATATGAACCGAAACCGCATTGGGATATAGCTACTAATTTGGATATAGTCGATTTTGAACGTGCAGGTAAAGTAACTGGCAGCCGATTTGTATTTTATAAAGGGTTAGGATCACGTTTAGAACGGGCATTGTGGAATTTTATGTTGGATTTACATGTAGATGAGCATGGCTATGAGGAAATGTTGCCACCACAAATCATTAATCGAGCTAGTTTAACGGGGACCGGCCAATTGCCAAAGTTTGCAGAAGATGTATTTAAGCTGGAGGACTGGGATTATTTCTTGGCTCCTACAGCAGAAGTTCCTGTAACTAATTATTACCGAGACGAAATTTTAAAAGCAGATGATTTACCAAAAAAATATGCAGCATTTAGCAGCTGCTTCCGTTCTGAAGCGGGTTCTGCCGGAAGGGATACAAGAGGATTAATTCGTCAACATCAATTCAATAAAGTGGAGCTTGTCCACTTTGTTAAACCAGAAGACTCTTATGAAACGCTTGAAGCATTGACAAACCATGCAGAAAAGGTACTCCAGCTGTTAGAATTACCATATCGAGTGATGAGTATGTGTACAGGTGATTTAGGATTTACAGCCAGTAAAAAATATGATATTGAGGTATGGATTCCTAGTCAGCATACGTATCGGGAAATTTCTTCTTGCTCTAACTTTGAAGATTTCCAAGCGAGACGTGCTAATATTCGTTTTCGAAGAGAAGCTAAAGCAAAACCGGAATTTGTTCATACATTAAATGGTTCTGGTTTAGCAGTCGGCCGTACGGTAGCTGCTATTTTAGAAAACTACCAGCAAAAGGATGGTACGGTTATTATCCCTACTGCATTACGTCCATACATGGGTGGAAGGGAAATAATGAAATAAGGAAACATTTTTTTACACTATAGGAAAGTATAAAACTTTAGGCTTTATCCCGCATGTAAGGTGCCGTAAGACTCCTGCTTCAAGAGCCTTTAGTTGATACAAAGGGTCAAAGTAGGGGAAAACGGCACCTAAATGCCCGATAAGTTCAAGGGCCTTTAGGTCATACCCTTGTGGTACTAACATTCCGTGTAAAAAGCATTCCACGGAATGAAGTTTCACTTTATCGTATAAGAAAAACGACAGCTTTCGCTAAAGACTTGGCGACAAGCCAAGTTTTTTTCTGAAAAAGTATTTGACAGAAAGTAAAAACAGTAGTATCCTAATAGACATTATAATAAGTTCATAACGTAAAGCTTCTTATGAAGAGAGGTGGAGGGAATTGGCCCGAAGAAACCTCGGCAGCGGACTATCTTTATAGTACTGTGCCAAATCCAACAAGCATATATGCTTGAAAAATAAGAAGAGAGCGCCATAAATTGCAAATCTCTTCTTATTACAAATAAGGAGGGATTTTTCTTTTTTACACTAGATAAGCATCTTCGCGCAAGAATTGAATTTCATCATATCCGTTTTGTTTAACAAGGGATAAAAATTGCTTTCGAGCTAATAAGTTTAGAAAGCGGATTGTACGTAAGTTAACAACTTAAGCAACAGAAACGAGTTATTTTACCGGATTTTTTGAATATTATTATAAAAATCAAATACTTCTTATCGAGAGAGGTGGAGGGACTGGCCCGAAGAAACCTCGGCAGCGGACTATTCTATAGTACTGTGCCAAATCCAGCAAGCATTAGCTTGAAAGATAAGAAGAGGAGTTATTGCAAATGCCTCTTCTTATGGAAGGGGCATTTTTTTATACTGTAGGAAGGTATAAAGCTTTAGGGTTTATCCCGCATGTAAGATGCCATAAGACTCCCACTTCAAGACCTGAATTGATACAAAAGGGTCAAAGTGGGAAACGGCACCTAAATGCCCGATTGGTTCAAGGGCCTTTAGGTCATACCCTTGTGGTACTAACATTCCGTGTAAAAAGCATTCCACGGAATGAAGTTTCACTTTA